>NZ_JAVRCK010000026.1:0-93236 GCF_034530815.1 Nostoc sp. DedSLP03 | reverse complement strand
TTTCTTTTAGTCCTTTTATTTAGAATACCCGGAAAGTGACAGAAGAGGGGTATGTGACTCCAATAGCTATGAAACAGACTGAGATAAATCTACTTTGGCAGAATCTAGATAGTGCTAAGGGTAAAGAGTATAGTCAGGCAAGAATTCAAGCACTTGAAAAGCTAGTAAAAGCTGGTGAAAGTCTAGCTAGTAGAGATTTCAGTAGTATCAACCTCAGAAGTGCCAAACTCAGCAATGCCAAACTCAGCAATGCCAAACTTGGCGGTGTCAATCTCTATGGTGCTAACCTCAGCAGTGCCGATCTCAGAGGTATCAACCTCAACAGTGCTAACCTCAGCAGTACCGACCTCAGAGGTGCTAACTTCACTGATGCTGATCTCAGAGGTGCTAACTTTACCGGTGCTGACCTCAGAAATGCCAACCTTACCAGTACTGACCTCTGGCGTGTCAACCTTAGCAGTACCAATCTCAGCAATGCCAATCTCGGCAGTGCCAACCTCAAAGATGCTATTTACACCAAAGAAACTAAGTTTCCTCGTAATTTTGATTTTATTGGCAAACAAATATACCTAATTGCTCCTAATTCCAAACTCAGTGGTGCTGACCTCAGTGGTGCCGACCTCAGTGGTGCTGACCTCAGTGGTGCTGACCTCAGTGGTGCTGACCTCAGAAGTGTTAACCTCTTCAGCGCGAACCTCAGCAATGCTGACCTCAGAGGTGCCTTGCTTTCGCGTACTAACCTCTTCAATACCGATCTTAGCAATACCAACCTCAATAATGCTGTCTTCATCGGTATCAAAAACCTGACCCCTGAGCAAGTTAAGGCTGCTAAAAATTGGGATAAAGCAAAATACGACAAGGATTTTCGTATCAAGCTCGGTTTACCACCACCAGCTAAGTAAACACTTTGAGTTGCGTTTTTACTTTTGCCCAATCCCGCAATGCAACTTTCCGCAAACTTTTTCTACATCATTATTCGATTAAAAGTACTTGTTTTGCGGTCTTATTTGCGTATATGGGCAAAACAAAAAGATTTATTTGTCAGAGTGAGCAAAGCGATCAGAGATTGCTTTACTGGCAATGAGTTTTTATAATTAAGCGATCGCACCGATCGCACCAAACAAAAACCAACCCTGAAGTCACTCCCATCAACCCTGTAGTCACTCCCGTCAACTCTGTAGTGACTTTCGTCAACCCTGTAGTCACTCCCGTCAACCCTGTAGTCGTTCCCATCAACCCTGTAGTCACTCCCGTCAACCCTGTAGTCACTCCCGTCAACTCTGTAGTCACTCCCGTCAACTCTGTAGTCACTCCCGTCAACTCTGTAGTGATTTTCGTCAACCCTGTAGTCACTCCCGTCAACTCTACATCTAACCTGAGAAAATGGCATCAAACAGCGATGCCTGCGGTATTTGCCAGCCAACGCAGCGCTCAGAGATTGCTTTGGTGGCAATGAGTATTTATAATTAAGCGATCGCACAGCTAATCTGAGAAAATGATATCAAAGAGCGATCGCTCTTTTTTGAGATTGCTTTACTGGCAATAAGTTTTTATAATTAAGCGATCGCACAGCTAATCTGAGAAAATAGCATCAAACAGCGATCGCTTGACTCTAAAATTCATTGCCAGGATGTCTTGATACAATTGGTCTGTGCTACTAATGGTGATTTTGCCATTTACCTGAAGTTTCTTGATGACTGCTAAGGTTCCCTTAACATTTAATCCTAGTCGGGTTGCTTCTTTTCTAGCTGCGAAGTCATCTAAAATTATGTAATCTATTTGTAATTCAGTGCCTAAAGCAATGGCCTCTGATTCTCCTCTCCCTAGTCGCATATTTAGACGATTGGCTAAGGAAAGTAGTTGAATTTCTTTGACTAATATTTTCTCGGAATCAATTAAAGCTTTTACCTGCTGACTCGCTGCATCAGATTTAGCACTGATTTCTTCTGCAACAAAATTAGGCAAATAAAATTCATCAGAGGAATCTAGAAAAATATCGAGAAATTCCAGACGCGATAAAAAGATTAACGGAGAAGAGTTAAAAACAACCTTCACACACCTTACCAATCCTTCTCTATAGCGATATCTTCTTCAGTCAAGTAGGAAAATTCCAGCCCCATCAAATCTAATAATTTAAGAAATACATCAGGCTCTACTTCCATCATTTCTGCGGCTTTTTTTAAACTAATAACTCTTGAAAATAACGCCCCTATGACAAACAAAAAAGTTTCTTTTTGCTCAATATTATTAAATAATTGAATTTCGGAGGCAACACTTCTTAATTCTTCCTTACTTGTCATAGATATTTCAAGCTACCGACTGAATATCCTTAGATATTATCCTATCCCAAACTTATGCAAGCGATTTTTACCAGCAAATCAACTTAACGCGAAATCGGCGGTTATAAACTTCATCTACATACTGGGTTACAACAAGTTATGATTTCTAAGTTTTACCTCGGTTTACCCAGCGTGCCGCCTCAATAGCAGAACACGAGAATGGCTGTTTTGGTATGATCAAGATGGTAACAGATACCAAACTCCAGAAGAAATAAACGCACAACAGCAACAACAGCTAGAACAAACTCAGCAGCAGTTTCAAGAACTTTTAGCCAAATTACAACAACGAGGAATTGACCCAAATTTACTATAGACCTCTTGCAAAAATATATTTTTGTAACTCTACTCTCAGGGTAAAGGGTAAAGGATTTTGAGTTTCTTTACCCTTTTTCCCTTCACCTTTACCCCAACAAATGCCAAGAAGTCTTATCAAATACCCCTGGCTTAAACTTTCGCGCAGCCATATCATGTCCGCCAAATTACTCATAATAAAAGAACCCCACCCCCAACCCCTCCCCGCCTGCGGGGAGGGGAGACAAAGCACAGCTTTGGCGGGGTGGGGTTCTTCGGGTTTAATAAGCAATCAAGCGGACATGATATCAGAGGTAGTTAATTATCTGAGGTGTAGTTGCAAATAATTAACTGCGGTTATCTATCTGAGCGCGTTGCAAACTTCCAGAGAAGTCAACATAGACACTTTTCCATTCTGTGAAAACATCCATTGCAGTAGTTCCAGCTTCGCGGTGTCCGTTACCGGTTTGTTTCACACCACCAAAGGGTAAGTGTACCTCTGCGCCAATAGTCGGGCCGTTAATATAAGTGATACCTGCTTCAATGTCGCGCATAGCAGTAAAAGCCCGATTGATATCGCGGGTGTAAACTGAAGAAGAAAGACCATAATTGCTATCGTTGAGAATTGCGATCGCTTCCTCAAAGGAGCTAACCTCAATTAATGCCACTACTGGCCCAAATATCTCTTCACGAGCAACTCGCATATCAGGAGTTACATTATCCAAAATAGTTGGTTGAAAGAAGTAACCGTTTTTTAATGAGCCTTCACTAGCAATTTCTCCACCAATTAAAACCTTTGCTCCTTCTTCACGAGCGATATCCAAATACTTGCTTACCTGTTGGAGTTGCTTTTCATTAACTATCGGGCCAATATCTGTATCAGAGTCAGTGCCAGCACCCAAGCGTAACTTACTGGTACGCTCATAAAGCATCGCGGTAAATTTTTCTTTGATATCACGATGCAAAATCAGCCGACTAGTAGCCGTACACCGTTGTCCAGTTGTGCCAAATGCTCCCCACACGGCCCCATCGAGAGCAAGTTCTAAATCGGCATCTTCCATCACCACTTGAGCATTTTTCCCACCCATTTCCAAACAGACACGTTTGTGAGTGCGTCCGCAAGTCGCGCCGACAAAAGCACCCGTTTCTGAAGAACCAGTAAAGGATACTAAATCAACATTGGGATGCTCAACTAAAGCTTTCCCCGCCTCCTCTCCCACACCATGCACCAAGTTAATTACTCCTGGTGGTAAACCTGCTTGTTGAAAAATTTCAATCAATTTAGTTGCACAGGCGGAGGTATCTTCGGCAGGTTTGAGAATAACTGTATTGCCACATACCAAGGCTGGCATAGCTTTCCAGCAAGGAATTGCCACCGGGAAATTCCAGGGAGTAATTAAGGCACAGACTCCGATGGGCATCCGCACAGTCATGGCAAATTTATTGGACATTTCCGAAGGTGTGGTTTGCCCAAATAGTCGCCGTCCTTCGCCAGCACTGTAAAAGGCGCAGTCAATACCTTCTTGGACATCTCCCCTAGCTTCCGTCAAGGGTTTACCCATTTCCCGACTGATTAATTGGGCAAGTTCTTCTTTATGTTGGAGTAATATTTCCCCAACGCGAAAGATGTATTCTGCCCTCGCTGGGGCCGGGACTTTGCGCCAACTGTGGTAGGCTTTACGGGCGGCGGCTACTGCTGTATCTACATCTTTAACTTGGGAACGAGGAAATGTGGCTACGACTTCGGTTTTGTCGGCAGGGTTGCGACTTTCTAGGATTGCTTCTCCTACAGCACTCAACCATTGACCGTCTATATAATTACGGCAAGATAGCGGAGTTGTCATTTTGAAAATCTCCGATGATCCACTGAAACTTGTGTATTAAGTTTGCTTGCTTTCTAGGTTATCCTCAAGTTTAGGAAATTGGCGCGATAAGCAAATATCGATATAAAAATTAAGGCACGAAGGCCAACACGCCCACGGGCGAACCAGAACCACCACGTAATCTTAGAGGTGCGATCGCTAGAGTAGTACCTTTAGGTGGCAGTTGATCCAAATTTGTGAGATTTTCCAACACAATGCGCGGTTGTTCTAAAACTAGGCGGTTAATTGTAAAACTGTTATCCTGTCCGGGGTCTACACCATGAGTATCAATTCCTACTCCAACTATTTGCCGTCGATCGAGTAAAAATTGAGTGGCATCGCTGCCAAATCCCGGAAAGTGGGGAATCCCTTGAGCATCATGATTGAGGAATGCACTTTTATCCAACCACTTTTTTTGCCAACCAGTATTCAATATAACTACGCAGCCAGCAGAAATTTCACCGTATTCTGCTTCCCAAGCCAAAACATCAGCAACAGTCAAGGCATAATCAGGATTAACTGCTGTAGCTTGGCAAACGTTTATAACCACCGCAGGTACAACCAAAGACTGGGCTGGATATTGGTCAATTCCCACAGCAGAACTATGAAAACTATTAGGGGCGTTGATATGCGTAGCGCTATGTTCCCCCAAAGAGAAACGCCGCAAGTAATAGCCATCATTATTTAGTTCAGCTACAGTTTCAAATTCTACTGTGGGATCTCCAGACCATTGGGGAATATCTATGTCAATTACATGACTTAGGTGGATAACGCGTGTGTAGGTGATACTATTTTGACTTTCGGGTTGTATCATCCCAGCCTTCTATTTTATTTGTACTCAGGGATTTTTTATAAGATGCGTAGGTGCAGTTCATTGTGTACATTGTCTGAGTTTGCTACGCCTACGCAAAGATAGTACTACCATTACAACGTTTTTCAAACCTAATTCCCTATATTAGAAGAAATAATCCCCTCAATTCCTGTAAATTTTAGGTTATTGAGGGGGTTAAAATGTTGCAGCAAAAAGTGAGTTGATCTTAGTTAACAACTATTAGGTTAAGCTTTGGTTAAGTTTAGATTAAGATTAGATATCTCTAGAAATTAAATATGCGTTATCCAGAACCCTTCTAAAGACGTAACACCGTTACGTCTCTACATTAATTTCACTTTGATCTCTATTGCGTGATATCTAGGTTGAGGGTTCTTGCTTGAGTGGAATCATAACAACAAATTCGGCACCTTCTCCTGGTGCTGAAATACAATGGATCTTTCCACCGTGTTTTTGGACTACAATTTGGTAGCTAATTGATAATCCCATACCTGTACCTTTACCCACAGGTTTTGTCGTGAAGAAGGGGTCAAATAAGCGTTTGCGTACTTCTTCATTCATCCCTGGCCCATTGTCAGCAATGCTAATGATTACATGGTCTTCTTGAATGAGGCTGCGAATGTAAATTTGTGGAAAAGTGATTTGTTGTTGGGAGATAATGCGTTGGACAGGTTTGGCGGCTTGTACCTCTGCTCTTAAGCAAGCTACGCGCCGCGTCTTTGACAGGAGAAGCAACTGCCGTTCATTTGTCTTTTGTTCGGTGTTGTTTACTAATGACATAGGCGCTTCGCCTTTTTGCAGGGTATGACTATTGACATGGGCGCTTCGCCTTCCCGCAGAGTATGACTCTTCTAAAGCATCGATCGCATTTGTCAACACATTCATAAACACCTGATTCATCTGTCCGGCGTGACAGACTACTGGTGGTAGATTGCCGTAGTCTCGAATTACTTGGATTTCGGGATGTCCTGGTTTGGCTTTGAGGCGATTTTGCAATAGCAGTAAAGTGCTATCCATCCCTTCATGAATATCCACTGCTTTTGTACCGTCTTCATCAAGGCGAGAAAAATTGCGTAAAGATAGGACAATCTGTCGAATGCGTTCAGATCCCATCTTCATCGACTCCAGAATTTTGGGTAAATCTTGCTTGACAAATTCCAAATCAATGGTATTGATTTGTCGATCGATCTCTGGTGTTGGTGGGCAGTAGCTCTGCTGATAAAGTTCTACTAAGTGCAGCAAATCTTTAGTATATTCACTGGCGTGGCTAATATTGCCGTAGATGAAATTGACGGGATTATTGATTTCGTGGGCAATACCTGCAACCAATTGTCCTAAACTGGACATTTTTTCAGTTTGAATCAGTTGCGTTTGAGTTTGTTGAAGTTCTAGCAGTGCTGCTTCTAGTTGCTGGGCTTTGTCTTGGGCAGTTTGAGCGGTAATGCGACTTTGGGTGTAAAGTTTAGCTTGGTCAATGGCGATCGCTAGTTGAACTGTAACTGCTTGTAGTAATTCTACTTCGTTGTTCTGCCAAAGACGAAAGCCACTACAATAACCACAGCTAAATGCACCAATTTCACCAGATTGAGTGTGTACAGGTAGCGCCATAAAAGCAGTAAAACCAAAATCCTGCAAAAATTGCTCTGCTATGGAATCGCCCACAGTCTCAGTATCATCAATGCGGATGATTTCTCCGTTCAAGGTTTTGGCTGCAATTAATTTGATTTCCGCATGAGTTGCTTCTTGTTGATTAAGTAGACACGGTAAAAAGGAACTTTTCGCCTCATAGACTCTTTCCCAGTATGGTACATCAGCGTCTTGCCGATACCAAAAGAAGACGCAGCGATCGATCTGAAATAAGTTGCGAATCTCCTGTACTGCGGTTTCCACAATGTAATTGAGATCCAAAGAAGCTCGAATTTGGCTAGAAAGACGATTGAGCAATGTTTCCCGCTGGACGCTTTCTCTGAGTGCAATTTCTGTTTGTTTGCGCTTGATGCCAATGGCAATCTCTTGAGCGGCAAATTCCAAGGCTTTGAAAGTTGATTCTGTTACTGTATGGCGGGCAAACATGGCTATCACCCCTACAGTTTCATCTTCAACAATCAAGGGATAGCCAGCGAAGGCGACCATACCCTCTCGCTGTGCCCACTCTTTGTTACCAACGTGGGGATCTGTCTGCACAGAATTAGTTAAGTGGGGTTTGCCCTCTTTGGCAATCAAACCAATTTTGAATTGACCGACTGGTACACATTTATGGGACCCATTAATATGGGTGTACATCCCAGAACTGACTTGCAACTCTAATACGTTGTCTTGTTCGTTTAGCGTCCAGATGCGAGCAAAGGCTGCATCAAGATGTTCAACTAAAGCGTCAGTGCAGCGACGCATCATATTCTGTAAGCTGTCACTCTGGGTCAATGCCGCGTCTACATCGGCACGAAAATTTGCTAAAAGCGCTCGTTCTGCTAGAGCTACTTCTGCTTCTTTACGGTCAGTGGTGTCATAGCAAATACCAACGAAGTACAAAATATTGCCATTAGCGTCTTTAATCGCAGATGAGTTGCTTGTATGCCATCGCCAACTACCATTTTTGTGTTGGACTCGATATTCAATTGCTTTTTGTTTTTCGCTTGTTGTCAAAATTCTTTGAAAATAATCGACACAAATATGCACATCGTCAGGATGTATAAAGGGAACAAAAGATTTGCCTTCAACCTCTGCAATCTCATGCCCAAAAATTTCAGTCCAGTTAGGAGAAACGTAGGAAAATATCCCTTCAAGTGTCAGTGCAAAAATAACGTTGTTGGCATTTTCTACAATGCTGCGGAACTTGGCATCATTTTCTATTAAAGCTGCTTGGATGTTGTCGCTGGTGTCGCGGACAAGAACTATAATTTGCTGGTCTGGTAATGGTAATAACCTAGCTGCAAAATTATTGTTTTTTCCTGGTTGCGGTAAGGTATATTCAAAACTGACTTCATATTGAGTTTCAAGTACTTGATTTATTGCTTGATGGAAGCGATCGCCTACAGCAGTCGGTAAGCATTCTCGCAAACTCTTGCCCTGACAATCTTCTGGTAAAATATACACACTCTCCATCAAACCTTGCTTGTAATCCAGAATACTTCCAGCAGCATCAATGCGATAGTAGGAATCAGGAAGTACTTGCAAAATCGCGGCAAATTCTGAGGTTTTTTGGCGTAACTCTGCTTCAATTGCTTGGCGTTTGCTAATTTCCGCTTGCAGTTGCTCTAATGCTTTTGCTAATTCTGTTGCCCGTTCTCTATCTGTAATTTTACGTAAGCGACGAGAGGAATTTGTCGATAGCGAGGAGTTTTCTGTTAGGGAAGATTGACCGATCCCGATCGGCACTTCTGTTAGATCGATACAATAACCGATGTAACCGACAAAGCTACCATCTGCCGCAAATCGTGGCGCGGCTGTATCTAAAATCCAGCGATATTCACCATCAGCTCGACGCAGGCGATATTGTCTCTGAAAGGAATCATACGTCGCAAATGCTCTCAGGTATATATCTTCACATCGCTGTCTATCTTCTGGATGGACGCTGCCAGTCCAAATATTGCTTATTTCCTCTGCTGGCACAGATGCAGATGCGGCTTTTGTGAGATGTGTTCCAGTAAATTTCAGCCAATTAGAATTGAAGTAACAGTAAAGTGCATTACATCCAGACATCCAAATCATCAGAGGAGCAATATCCGCCTGCTGACAGAATACTTTTTCATCCTCTTCAACTATGATTTGCTTAACGTAGCTCTGCACCTTTTTAGAAAACACTTTTGCCTGCCTGCTCTGCCTAAATTATTAAGGTAATATGCTGAAAATACAATTTCTTAATACATGGATATAATCTTGTTTATGCCAATCTACTAACAATCTTAATACTTTATTTATTTTTATATATGCAGTAATTCCTCTTTTAGTGTAAATAAATTGAAAAAATGCTGAAGTTATCATTAAGATTAACTTCAGCATTTTGTGTGAAATTTAAACTATATATATCAGAGAGCTTGTTTGACTTTGTTTCTTTTTGAATTCACTGAGAAATTCATCTTAGCTATGTAATTGCATTGCTCAAAAACCTGATTTAGCTTTACGTAAACTATATGATTCTCTGTGAAGCGTTTACGCTTCCAAATCGAGTTTGATTTTCGAGATGCCAAGTAGTTCTGGGAATTGGAAAACTTTATGAACCTTAATCAAACTGCGGTGACTAATGCTGCTAAAACACGCATTTTTTATGGTCAGCTTATCCCATTATCAACTCTTAGATTTTCGTCAACACAATCCCGACTCCGGCATTATCGATCTTAAAGCTCCCTATGATGGTTTTCGATATATCCGTGAAATTTCAAAAATGCTTCCTGAAATGCCCGATCCTATTTTATTAACCCAGATTTTGCCAAGGTTACTTCTTTAGGACGTATTCATTCCGTTTCTACGGGCGTTGAATCCTCGGAAATTGGCTAAAGTATTGTATCTAATAACAGCATTTTGGCTGAAAGGATCGCCCACACAAAAGTTATAAAAACTTTTTTTACCAATTGACACAGATAAAAAGCTATGGGATAGTTCTATTAAACTACGGTAAATCGATCAAGATTTAATAGTAAAGAATCATAAATCTGATTAAAGACTTTCAAAAACTGAAGGGTTAATTGTCTGAAGTGTAAAAAAGTCTGATAATTCGCTCTTTGCAGAAGCGGGGGTGAGGTTGCACACATTTAAGACTGTGCGACTAATTTGTTCTGTCTAATAACCTATCTGATTCACTCAGGTAAGTTTTTTGGTGTCTACCAAGGTGAAAATACAAATGACAAATATCTTTGCAAAGACAATAGCGATCGCAACAAGTGCTGCTTCTATATCAATGGCTTCCCTAATACTAATAGTACCTGCTCATGCTCAGGCAGCACCATTCACCCAATTTTCGTTTAAAACTAATGTCACAGCTACTCCGACTAACGACCCTACATCTAGTTTACTCAATGATCCCACAAGGGATATCCGGTTGGATTCAGTAGAATTTAGTGGAAGAACGATTAGTAGCTTTGAAGTTGTCACCAAAGCAAAGATTCTCCGAAATGATACATACACTCTCCCAGATGGAAATGTATTCGGTATACTGAATTCAGGAAGAGGCCCTAATACTCCTGATGACGCCCTGCTTCTTGAAGGCCCCTCAAAACCAAACCCAACTGCTCAAGACATTGTTGACAGTTTGGGAAACTTAAATCTAAATAGCATTCTGGTGACGCGAGAAAATGCAGATACAGACAGTATTGAAGTCTCCTTCGCCAATCCCGTGAATACCTTTCTCTTTTGGGAGCGTGGTGGAACAGCAGGTGGTTCAGTTGCAGGCGATAGCGATTTATTGGTGGAAGCTTTAGGTGAAAATAATGAAGTTATAGCGACTTACAAAATTTTGAGGCAAAACTACACCAAAGCCGACTATAACATCAGTACTCAGGTCTTCCCCATCCTTAACAATGGCCCTTTCAATATTGGCTCCATAGGCATTAGTTTAGATGGAATCACTACTCAAACACTGCGATTAACTAGCTCTAACAATAATGGGCTTATTCCTGGTATTCTTAACGACAATGGGCCAGATTTCAAAGTTATAGCAGCAACGGTTAAAGTTGTTCCCGAATCTTCTACTATTATGGGCGTACTGTTAGTGGGTGGTTTAGGGATCATCTTCAAGCGTAAGATAACAGTTATGGGCTGATATAACAAGCAGTTTTTAAACTGTTAGCCAAAATAACATAACTCCAAAGACCTCTATCACTTAGTACAACTAAGGAGAGGTCTTATTATTTGGTAGAAATCTATACCTGTTAGTCTCCCAATGAGTGTCTGCTAGACATTAGTTTTGGATTTGAGCAAGAGTCAGAATAACCACTTGATTGAATCCCCAGATTATTTTATTTTTGCCAAATTGGGATGCTTCCAAGTCCTGGTGACTAGAAATCGCGGCTACAGGAAACTTTACCCACCTCCATTGGTTTAAAAATTTTTGCTTAGGCGGATTTGGCTTGTGTAGTAGTGAATTATATTCTAATACCCTTGGATTAGCACCAAAAACCTTGTATATAAAGGACTTACATAAAAATTGTCTAAAACTCTTATTCCTTAAATCATGTGTATAAAAGGGTTGAATACCCACATATTTACTAAGCGGTCTTCAATAATTTAGTGGTATAAAAGCCAACTTTATTCCTTCATAAACCTTGATTTTGAAGAATGTATTCTTTTTTATTTTTCCTAACAAAATCCAATGTTTCAAAATTGTCTTGACTATGCAAAATGCTTCATCCCAAAATCGCAACTTAAATGAGAGAAATGCTAAATGTGATATCAACTGGTTGTAACAATGCCTGGTAATCGCATTTTATATGTTATAAAGCTCACAGAAATTAATGTTAGGCGGAAACTACTTTATGGAACCAGATAAACTGGGCCGTTTTAAGGAGTACGGCGAATTCATCCTCCGAAAGATAGATTCTGTGCCCCAGTACCCTTCTAAACAAGAAGATTGGGTTCCAGCTAGTCTTGATGACTGTCTCCTGCGTTTGCGATCGGCTGCCCAGAAAACTGTAGACCTGGCAACTTCGCCTGTCAAAATTGGTGTAATGGGGGAATTCAGTAGTGGAAAAACTTTACTTTTAGGCAGTCTAATTGGATATGCAGATGCTTTACCAGTCAGTGAAAACCCCACTACAGGTAATGTTACCGCCATACATATTATCCCGCAAGACGATTTTGCAACAACGCAATTAAGTAACTTTACGGTAGAGTATCTTTCCCATGAAGGTGTACACGAGTGTCTCCGCTTCATGCTAGGGGAAGCCAATAAACGAACCACAGCAGCAGGGCTTCCTCCGATACCAGTATCGAAACTCAACTCTGGGACAGATATTATTAGCTGGTGTGAAGAAGCGTGGAATAGTAGTAACAATTTAGAGCTACGTTATTTACTCCGAGAGTTGGTATTATTCCTGCGGGCTTATCAAGCTTATGGGGAAGTTATGTGTGGTGGGCACTACCAAATTGATGCGATCGCTGCCCGCGAGGGGCTACAGCTAGTCGAGCAGCCAATGGCAATCCAAACTCTGAAATTCGAGGATCTACCCCCAGCGCACATCAGATTACCGAGTCCACCCCAGAGGCTACCAACAAAGTTATTGCAAAACAGTTTCCCACTGATCCGCCGCGTCGATATCGATGTGAAAATCTCACGGGAAATTTGGGATTTTGCAGACGCAGCTAAATTTATTCTCATCGACTTTCCGGGATTGGGGGCTGCTAATTCTGGGGCTAGAGATACCTTTTTGTCATTGCGGGAATTGGCAGAAGTACAGACAATTTTGGTATTGCTAAATGGTAAATCTCCTGGAAGCGATCGCGCCAATAAAATCTTCACCATGATGCAGCAGCAGCGACCGGGACAAGACCTGAAAGATTTAATTCTCGTCGGTGTGGGTCGTTTCGATCAACTACCTCTAGATAGCGAGGGTGGCGAAAGAGAACTTGACCATCTGATTGAAGATAGCCATTTAGAAGAGGAAACGGTTCTCCAAAAACTCAAAGTTCTGCAAACCACCATTGACGGTGCAGCAGCGTTTACAACCCAAAAAGACCGCATCGTTTTACTGTCGCCACTGTTGGGATTAGCTGAATTGGCAAAACGTTCTAGTAAAGTCAAAGCTGGTTCGCCAGACTTTTTAGCTAACTTAGATTATCCTGATTATTTAGATCGGTCTAAACGGCTACAAGAGAAATGGGAGCTATTAAGTAAAAATTTGATAGAATCTAACACCCGTAGCTATTTGGGCAGACAGTTGGGTTACTTTAGTCAAGATGGTGGACTTAGTAAACTGCGAGAATTGATTCAAACTCATGTAGCTACTCATGGTCTGAAACAATTGTATGAAGATACCAAAAGAGCTGCTGATGTGGTGAGTCAGCAACAAGATCGCTTGAAAGATATCATAGATGAAATTCACGAGCAAGGTATCCCCACAGGCGATAGTCCCGCTTTTATCGAATTGCGCTTAGTGGTCGAAAGCTTAGATAAAATCTACAGAAATTTCCAAAAAGATATCGGGAAAGAACCACTCAAAGATCGGCGCGGTGTTGTTGTCAGCGATGTAGTAAAAGACGAACTCACTTTTAGAATCCTCAATTGGAATCAATGGACTTTACTCTTCAACAAAGCCAATAATGGAGCGATCGCTCTGGCAGAATCTAAAGGTGCAGCTGGGAAATTATTCGATCGGGGAAACCGCGTCAATACTTCTCTTCCGACTAAGAGTGATGATTTTTATCCAGTATTTGAGAAAACCGTTAAAGAAGTAGAAGATTTTGCCCGCGATCGCATCCAGCAAGCCGTGGTAGATTTGTTGAACCAATTATCAAATCATATAGCCCCAGAACGCGAACAATTGCAGGCGTTTTTCCATCCAGAAATGGAGCAAGAAATCGAAGAAAAATTTGGTTTTGAAGATGCCGATCTCTTTTATAAATTATTACTAGGATGCGATCCTAACGAATGGAAAGAAGCAATCATCTCAGAAATTACTAGCAAAGATAAAACCGTTGCACCCGAAATTATCTTTCCCTTAGCACGTCAAGACGATAAACACAACGTTGGTCAAATCTTTGATTGGGCACCAGAGAAAAGCCAAGGCTTCGCCAAATCGAGCAATCACCAACTTTTAGTACTGCGACTGCGAGATGAAATTACAGCTAGCGCCAGTCTGCATCTTGTGCAGTATGTTAGCGAAGTTAATCAGCAAATTAATTCCGAACTAGAAGGTATTTTGGATCAAATTATTCCGAGTCTGCAAAACCTTTCAAAAAAAGAAACTTTGCTAAGATATTTGGCAGCTGGGGAATTGCCATCTGAGATCCAAATTCCGACTTGGTTGCAAATTATTGCTGAAATTGCGGCTATTTCTCCCTCAGACGATTTGGATTTGAGATGATGCGATCGCGTGCAATGCCTAAATTGGGCTACGCCTACGTCCTTTCTATATAAAAAAGCGTAGGCGTAGATATCGCGCTAAATAAAAAAGCCAGTGCTAAACAGAATCAGTGGTACAAGAGCGAAAGTTAAAAGTTTTTACCATAAGGATTCTCTGAATTTGTAATTTTATAATGCAATATTACAGTTTTTAGCCAGCTATAAAATAAACAACAGAAAGTGAATACTATAATGAACCCTTTTCAATTGAATAACTATAGCGATCGCGAACCAAGCGAGAAACAACAAAAAAGATTTCCGGGATGGTTTGCTTTAGATTTTGGTACGTCGAATTCGACAGTCACACTTTTCGATCCAATTGAAGTACCGATCGCAGAAATTTTACCCAAAGAGCAAGAAATGCGGTTGCGCGATCGCTTATCGCAATGGCTTAGTTCTCCCGCCTCCGTAGCTTTACCGGATGTCAGCACTGATGATTGGGCGAAGTTTATCATAGAAATTAGCAAAAATTTGGAGATAGAACCCAGCCAATTAAGCGAAGTATTTGAAAGTGATAATAAAGAGCGATTTTTGGAAGCAATTCGCCAAATTGAACTTTCTTTAGGTAACAGCGAGAGATTCCGCCGTGCTGTCAGCAAAAAACTTTACCAAATTTATCATGAGGTGTTCCGCGTCCCTACCCTAGAGTCGCAAAATCTGATCCCAGTTGTGCTGGATATCGATCGCCGCGATACGGAAATTCCCAGCGAGTCGGAAATTTCGCACTTAGAGGATTTAAAACTGCGGATGGGTAGGGAGGCTAGAGATAACCGAAAAAAAGCGATTGCTCAAGGTACAAGCGGTTCTTTGAAGGAAATTATCAGCAGGTTTCACCATTCACCCAAACGCTATTTTGGCCAGGAGCGATCGTTTTCAGTTATTTTGGATGGCGAAGAAGAAACAATTACCGCTAACCAGTTAATCCAATCTGCTTGGGCGCATTTAATCGAGTTAACTGAAGACTACCGCCAACACGCACGACGCAGATTTTCGGAAGGAGATTTTTTAACAGCAGTTGTCACCTACCCAACAGTCGCCCCACCAGTTGTTCGCAAGGAAGTTAGGGAATTAGTTGAGCAGTTGGGAATCGATGATGTACAAACTGCTTATGATGAAGCCGTTTCTGTAGCAATATTCTTTTTATGGCGAGAATTTGGCGGTAATCTCAACATTGGAATCGAGTCATTCAAAACCCGTTGTCGCCAAGTAGGAAACAAATGGTCACAAAATGTCCTCGTCTTGGATATTGGCGGGGGAACCACAGACTTAGCTTTAATTGAACTGACTCTAGAAGATAAAACTCCGAGTTTTGCCGATTATGAAGACCGGGGTTTAGGAGGACGTTACTATAAACTTACCCCCAAATTATTAGGTTCATCTGGTCATTTACAGCTAGGCGGTGAATTAATTACACTGCGAATTTTCAGATTATTAAAAGTTGCGATCGCCGACTTTTTATTGACAGCAGTCACAATAGGCGATCTTGAAAACGAAAAGCTAGAAGATTTAATTAATTCCGAGTTAAACGAGCGCTTTTTAGAACAAAGCAAATTCAAAACTGGCAGTCTTTTAAAATGTCTAGATAAAGAGAATCCAGAAGGCGATATTGCTTACAAAGATGCTCTAGATACAGCCGAGAAAGTATTGCCGACTCGTTGGCAACAAGCACCTCAACGTCTGCAATCCTTTTATATTCTCTGGGATTATGCAGAAGCCGCCAAACTTAAACTTGGGCAAAAGCCACCAACAGAGAATTCTCTATTAACCTTTACACTTTCTGAGCAGCAAATTTCCGAATTGCTTACCCAAAGCGCCATTAAATTGCAAGTTAAAGATCCAAATAACATCTGCGTCACCTTAGATAACCAGCAATTTGAACGAGCCGCTGCTTCGGGAATTAAAGAAGCGATCGGAATTGCCAAAGGATTAATGGAAAGTCGTTTGCGTCCCGACGATCTTGCCAAAGATTCTTGGAATTCCCAAAAAGTTGATTGGTTAATTTTGTCTGGTAAAACTTGTAATTTAGATGTAGTGCAGCGCCAAATCTACCAAGAATTTAGTAAATCTCCATATTTTGTCTGGAATCCAGAACGGATTACCTTTGTGTTGGAATTTACTAAGCTAGCCACCTCCGCCGGTGCTTGCTATGCCGAAAAGCTACGAAGATTGAGATTCGATCCAGAAGAGTCTAAAAGCTTGCTGCGTAAGGGGGCCAACCAGCTAGAAATTGATGTCAAAAATCTATTTTATTATTTGCCCTGCAACTTCAAACGTAAAACCCAAAGCAACGATTTACTAACTATATTTAAAGCCGGACAAGAACTCTATCAACTCGCACCTTGGGAAACTGTTGCTAAAGTTCGTACTCATTGGCAAGGCATACAATTAACTAACATTATCTATCGTCAAGATTACGAAGAGGGAGATTTACGACTATGGGGAAGCTTTGACGGCAAAAACCTCATGAATCAACTGGAAATGCCAGAAGTAGAATTTCTGAAAAAAATCAAAGTCCAGTTTGAGATTGACCAAACCCTCGAATTTAACGTATTGCTTTGTCAAGGAAATCCCCATTATTTGATTGACATTTCTGGTATTGATTTAGAATCGGTAGTTTCAGAAACTTCAGCGCTATTTGCTGATGGTAAATTAAACTGGAATATTGCTGTAGAACGCTTCAATAAAGACTTAAATGATGGTGATATTGCCGTCAATGTGATTGAGTCCGCAACCGTCGATCAACCAGATGCCTATCATCTTGTATTTGAAGTTGGAAATGATGGTAGTAAAACGTTTCACAAATTTCACTATTTGCGCGATGGTGTAACGCAACCAGGAATTGGGTTAATTAGTAATCCCTTACCTCCATTCCCACAAACTGGACAGCACACCTTCTATGTTTATCAAACAGATGCCGAAACCAACAGTAAAAAATGGATCAGAATTGGCGCACTCAGCAAACCAGATATAACCACAGATTACCCTTGCCAATATCGTGTAACTCTCGACGATCGAGGTATTCTAAGGATGCACGCTGGTGAAGTCCCTTATTGGACATCACAAAATCAAGAATGCCTGAAAGAAGAAGGATGTGTTTTTCGTGCTGAATTAGAATTGCAACCTAATGAAGTTGATAAAGAACGCGATCCCTTTTGTGGCATACATTAAACCTCTGCGTTCCTCTGCATTGAAAAAAATTAATATTTTTAAACGCAAAGGGGCGCGGAGTAAACGCTAAGGGGCGCAGAGGTTTGCCAAGTTTTATTCGCTTTGGAGGTGATATTTATGCAGCACTTGCGTCAATTATTAGAGATAGAAAACTCGGAGTTAGCCCGATTACTGCGGTTTAGTTTGTATGGACTAGAGGCTAGTTTAAATCAGGCTCGCACAGAATTACCACTAGATCCAGGATCTAAAATATGTGATGATGTGTTGCAAGAACTTCATAACCTCTTACAACCTGCACCGCCACAGCAAAATACTGGTTGGGAAGATCCGCCAGATGAGTTAAAACTAAATCACCTTCGAGAAGCTTTTAATTCTGATTCAGAACTTAGTTATTATTTGGGTAATTCCCAACTGCAAAGCCAAACAGACTCAGATTTATGGAATGAAATTCAACGCAAACTGCTGCGAATACCAGAGGATTTGGCTGCAACTTGGCAACAGCGTACCTTAGATTTAGCCCAAGAAGTTGGTGCGATCGCAGATAATTCTAATCTATTTCAGCTTCCCTTTATCCGTGATGAAATTATCTACCTCGGTCTTAGTGGTACTGTTCAAACTCAGGGATTAAGCTTGTATCAACAACCACTTTCAACTTCTCAAAATACTCAAGGTAATGCATCCGATTTACCAGCAGCATTCCTATTTTTATATATGAATTTTATCGAAATAGACCCAGATTTACATCATGCTTTAAAGAGCGTTTTTAGCTTCGATGTCGTTTCCTTACACTCCAAACCAGAACAGCGCGATCAATATATTGATGCTTTAAGCGATCGCTTCCAACGCACCCAAAAAGCTGAGAAAAATACCGATCCCCTGTCAATTCTCCGTGCTTGGATTGACATGGACGAAGCAATACATTCCCTAGTATTCGTACCACCAGCTGAACGCTATTCTTGGTGGGGAAAGCTACAACATGAATCACGGCGCATCCTCAAGAAAGTCGCTGATGAAGCTATTAATGCAGGTAATGAAGTGCGAATTCGCCAATTATCGGGACTTTATGCAGATATCTGTGCTTCATCCAAGGATGACTTGCAACTAGACTGTGGTGGTATTCCTGGCGAAGTCTTAACTTGTCTTCGAGTTTATGCGCGAATCAATCAAGAAGAATTCCCCGGTCGTGTAATATTTCGCTCATCACGCTAGCTGCTAGCAACTTTTCTAATTCTTGAGATTACGAGGCAAGGCAGACAATTTTACTAATCCCCGCCTTGCCTCATAATCTAATGAAGCTAAAAACGTTTAAATCTAAAGGATGCCCCAGAAATGTAAGATTCCTTGACCAGAAAACACTTCAAGCGCAACAGCAGATAAAAAGCCAATCATTGCAAAACGACCGTTCCAATTTTCGCTCTGAGGAGTGAAGCCCCAGCGCAAAGCATTAGGATCTTCTGAAACCGAAGGCGCAGTCTTCTTAACGTCTGCCATAAATAATACTCCGAGCTTTTATGTTGTAACAGTTATCACTGCCTGTAAAGTAATGTAACAGGTTTTTACGAAAATGCAACATTTAATTAGCTCAAAAATTAAATTTATTTAGTTAACTTATATTAAGTGTGCGTAGTTTTTTATCAATATACCGATGATGGTTAGAATTAAAAGGTTATGCGTTGTTAATAAACTAAGCTAGTATGACATTCATAATATAATTACATATAGTAGCTGAGGTGTAATGCGGTGAGTCGGGTTTTAAGCGTGGAATTAAGTGATGAAGTCTACGCAACATTGCAGCAGCAAGCCGAGGTTGCAGGCGTATCTCTTGCAGAATTGATATCTACTTCCATAGAACAGCAGTATGGTTCTCCAAGACGTGAAAAGTCGCAAGCTCAAGTTGAAACAGAGAAAGAAGTCGCTCGTCAACGTTTCCGAAGTCATGCTGGAAGCATTAACCTTGGTTACGCTACAGGAGCAGACAACGAAAGCATTGATGCTGATTTAGCCAAAGCATACAGTGATACTTCTGAGGAAACAAATTGAGTGCTTCTACTTGATACATCTGGGCTACTTTGCTATGTCCATAATGGTGAACCAGAACATCAAAAAGCAGTTGAGTTTCTGGATACTGTTGGTGGAAGTTTAACTCATAACTATGTTTTAGCAGAGTTTATTGCTCTAGCTCAGGTTCGTCGCTTTCCACGTATAACAGCACTAAATTTTATTATTGATTTGTTAGAAAATCCAGATATAGAGACGGTGTGGATAAATGAGTTTTTACATCGAGAAGCAGTTAAACTTCTAATGGCGCGGCAAGACAAGACCTATTCTTTATGTGATGCTGTTAGCTTTGTGTTGATGCGTCAGCGTGGTGTCACCGAGGCATTAACCACCGACCGCCATTTTGAGCAGGAAGGCTTTCGACGTTTGTTATTACCCCAGGTATGACGATTTCTAATTATGATTAAAAGCCCACTCCGTTATCCTGGCGGTAAGTCAAAAGCAATAAATCAAATAGTTGAATATTTACCAGAAAGCTTTTTGGAATTTCGAGAACCTTTTGTAGGTGGTGGTTCTGTATTTATTTATTTAAGACAAAAGTTTCCTGGTATCAAAATTTGGATTAATGATTTAAACCGCGAACTCTTCTTATTTTGGAAGTTTGCTCAATCTGATATAGCTCAGTTAGTTAAAGAAATTCGACATATAAAAGTAAGGTATACAGATGGCAAATTATTGTTTTTAGAATTGACCAGTGTAGATGTCAATAAATTATCTGATTTAGAAAGAGCAGTCCGCTTTTTTGTCCTTAATAGAATTACTTTTTCTGGAACTGTAGAATCAGGTGGTTTTTCTCAAGAAGCTTTTCATAAAAGATTTACTGATTCTTCAATAGAACGAGTCGAAAAGTTAGAAAATCTTTTATCAAAAAACGTCCAAATTACTAATTTAGATTACAGCCACTTATTAAAAAAAGAAGGAGAAGATATATTTTTATTTTTAGATCCACCATATTTTAGTGCTACAAAATCAAAACTATATGGTAAAGATGGTGACTTGCACACTTATTTTGAACATCAGAGATTTGCTGAACTTTTGCAACAATGCGATCATCGCTGGCTAATTACCTACGACAACTCAAGGCAAATTATAGAAAATTTTCAATGGGCTAATATTTCAGAGTGGGAATTACAGTACGGCATGAATAACTATAAACGAAGTGGTGCAGCTAAAGGAAAAGAGCTATTCATTACTAACTATGAAGTTCAACGAAATTTAGACAAAATCGCATCTTCTATTGCATAGTCCAGTAACCACGGTACTGCAAACTGCTGCGGTTCTTGAGGTGAATGAGTCCGTTGCCAATCAATAGTTCGCTGCAATGCTTCATCTAACGGCACAATTTCTTTGTATCCCAACTCTTGACGGATACGAGTTAAGTCTACAAACCAATTTTGCTCTGTATTAACAGGCAACTTCCACTCTGATGGAAACTCGCTTTTGGGTACAATAATCACTTTACCCTGCCATCCTACTATTTTCCCGATTTTGGTGATGCGTTGAGCTTCCGTAAGTGCTTCGACATCAGCGACATGATAAATGCGATTAGTTGCGCGTTCGTTTGTTGCTGCTAGTGCGATCGCATACGCTACATTTTCTACATAGCCGTAAGAGCCACGCCATCGAGCGGTACTGTCTTCTAAAACAATCGCGGGACGGTTATCATCCATTCGCTGAAGATAGGAATACAGGCGATACAGGACATCTCTGGAACCATATACCATTGGCAGGCGTATAATCGTTCCACGTAAGTTGGATGACATCACCACCCGCTCTACCAGAATCTTTTCATAATCAATTGGCACAGCGATCGGTCTAGAGGGCATTTCTCGGTATGGATAAAGCTGTTGGCGCAGGGGTGAATCTTCGGTAAGTGGTACAGGCACAACATCAGATTCCTTACCCCAAAGGACATCGTATGCACGATACACATCCATACTGCTGATTGCAACAACACGCTGGGCAATACCCTCAAATGTCTTAGTTAGAGTTAGTGCATCTTGTTCGTTATAGGCAATCATATTTACCACGACTTGAGGCGAAAGCTGCTTAAACTTGCTTTTCATCTCCAAAAGATGGGAGCGCTCGCCCAAAATTTCATGTACATCTGACGGGAAGTTAGTTGTAGTTTTTCCCCGATGAAATACGCTCACTTCATGACCCATTGCAATGAGTTGACGGACTACAGGAGGGCCAATAAAATTTGTACCACCAATGATGAGTATTTTCATTTTTTGGTTTCCATTCCATTACTATTTGTCGATATTAGAGTTGTTTGCAGATTAAATAGATGCAGATGTTTTCAAAATGATATTATCAATTAAACCGTAAGCTTTTGCTTCTTCGGCACTCATGAAAAAATCACGTTCAGAATCCAGTTGAATCTGCTCTAGCGATTTACCAGTATTGGCAGCGAGTATTGTGTTAATTAATTGGCGGAAATACAAAATTTCTTTGGCTGCAATTTCAATATCAGATGCTTTTCCCTGAGCGCCTCCTAATGGTTGATGAATCATAATTCGAGCATTTGGTAGAGCATATCTTTTACCCTTAGTTCCAGCAGCAAGCAAGAATGATCCCATTGAAGCAGCAATACCGATGCATACAGTACATACTTTTGAACGAATTTGATTCATGGCATCGTAAATAGCCATTCCTGCTGTCAACGAACCTCCAGGACTGTTAATATACAATGTGATATCTTGCTCTGGATCTTCAGCATCAAGAAATAGCATTTGGGCAACGATGAGATTAGCTGTCTCGTCTGTAACTTCATTTCGCAAAAAAATAACTCGCTCTGCAAGTAAGCGTGAATAAATGTCTAATGCTAGCTCCCCTCTTTCTGACTGTTGAATAATCATTGGGATGCTGATTTGAGTCTGAGAATTCATACTTAATATCTCCAAGTAAGATAAAAATTTCATTCAAAACATAGTTTTTCATAAAATATTTAGGTGCAAGTAATCATTTTTAGTCTATGAATTGAACCTTTTGGCACTGGTTCAGCTAATGGCAATAATTTTGTACCTGGAACAGGCTGAAACTCAAACCATGTTTCAGCTTCTGTATCCACAAAAGTCTGTTTATTCATATTAAGTTTTTCCAAAGCTCAATTTAATTTGACTTGGCTAATACTCGTCTGCTTTGAATTTAAATGTGGATATTGACGTGTAATACGTGAATTGCAACTTTAATTTGTGCAGAGTGTAGCTAATATTTGCGGTAGTTTTTCATGTAAACTGTAGTACCATCCACCATTAAGAAAATAACTAAAAACGATACTATCTAATGCCTCATATCTACCAACGGGTATTGATGAAAATACAGTACTGCGATTTGGTATTACTATTTGCATTCCTGCCTTGGACTCATGGATAAATTTGCCTTGCCACGGTTGAGAAAGTTCCATTGGTTCATTGAGCTTGATGCCTTTTTGAATCAAACCTTTATGTTCGAGTAGAAGTTTTGTACCCCCAACTACGGGTTGGATTGTCCAGGTAACAATTGAAGGCTGGCACATCATACTGTCTTGCCAAGTGAACGCCAGCCGTCTTGGTTCATCAAGTTCAATTACCTGACAGTCTATTTCTCCCTCTAACCCTGGCAGTGTCGAATGCACAAATCGGAATTTGTGTCCCAAACGCGGCTCAAAGTCGTTTTCCATTAGCCATACTGCCAATGCCTCGCGGTTAGTGAGTACCTGCCAAACCCGTTGGGGAGGATAGGGATAGAACACTTCCATATTCAATCGGAGCATCAATTTTCCTCCAAATAATTGCCAAGAGCATCGAGTTTTTCTTGCCAAAACTGCTCGTAGTGAGCAATCCATTCAGATATCTGTTTCAATGGCTCCGGGTTTAGCCGATAGAAACGCTGTCGCCCTGCTTTCCGCATTTGTACTAAGCCTGCTTCGCAAAGAATCTGTAAGTGCTGAGAAATCGCTGGCAAGCTCATAGCAAATGGCAGGGCTAGTTCTTTGACTGGTTGCTCACCACTACGTAACAGATCCAGTAGCGCCCTGCGTGTGGGATCTGCGATCGCCACAAAAACATCGGCACTGGCAGCAGGTCTACTCATTCCTATTAACCATATATTTAAGCAAAAGCTTAACTATTTATAGAATACATAAGTAATTGCTTAAATGTCAACTCCTAAGAACAGCAAAAGGTTGGGATTTTAGTTTCCCAACCTGGCTGCTACTTTCTCATTTTTCGGTAGGATGGCTCCCATACCTACAAAAACCTTAGCTATGGCAACTTCCTCAATCCCTGCTCAAGAATCCTCTGCTAGCTGGTATATCCTGCTGCAACAATTAATAGATGGACAATCATTGTCTCGTACTCAATCTGCTGAATTGATGAAGGGTTGGCTCAGTGAAGCGGTTCCTCCAGAGTTATCAGGGGCTATTTTAACAGCGCTTAACTTTAGAGGCATTTCTGCCGACGAGTTGACCGGTATGGCTGAAGTATTACAATCTCAATGTTCCCCACTCAGCACTCACCACTCATCACTCAGCACTGTAATAGATACCTGTGGCACTGGTGGAGATGGGTCATCAACCTTTAATATTTCCACAGCAGTTGCTTTTGTTGCTGCTGCATCTGGCGTACCTGTCGCCAAACATGGCAATCGTTCAGCGTCAAGTCTTACAGGAAGTGCAGATGTATTGGAAGCCTTGGGTGTAAATTTGAATGCTTCTAGCGAAAAAGTACAAGCAGCACTACAAGAAGTCGGAATCACTTTCTTGTTTGCCCCTGGTTGGCATCCAGCGCTCAAGGCGGTTGCGTCATTACGGCGGACTTTGAAAGTGCGAACAATTTTTAATTTGCTCGGGCCGTTAGTAAATCCCTTGCGTCCAACTGGGCAAGTGGTGGGCTTATTTACTCCTAAGCTTTTGGCAACAGTTGCCGAAGCTTTACAGAATTTGGGCAAGGAAAAGGCGATTGTGCTGCACGGGCGAGAAAAACTTGACGAGGCTGGGTTAGGAGATGAAACTGACTTAGCGGTGTTATCAAACGGCGAAGTGCAGTTAACTACTATTAATCCCCTAGATTTGGATTTAACGCCTGCTCCTATAGGTATGCTTCGGGGTGGCGATGTCCAAGAAAATGCGGAGATTCTCAAGGCTGTACTCCAAGGTAAGGGAACTCAGGCGCAACAGGACGCAGTAGCTTTGAATGCGTCGTTGGCGCTACAAGTAGCGGGTACGATCGCACTTCTCGATCACGCCGAGGGTATTAAAATCGCTAAGGATATCCTACAAAGTGGGGCTGCTTGGACGAAGTTGGAGCAGTTAGTTGAGTTTCTGGCGGATTGATTTGCGATCGCAATTGCGGACGAAACTCTACCACATTACGCTTAATGGTGACATCGTAGTTACCAAAAAAGTCATGTCCTAAAAGTCCAGTTTCTAGTTCCGCACCTGCGATCGCTACTGCTACTTTATTCACTACTACCCCGCCAACCGCCATCGAATTAACATAGCCCACAGGAAATTCTACAGCTCTGGAACTGGCGGTATTTGCCTTGGCTTTTCCCACTGTGACGATTCCCAAAGCATTAGCCATCTCTTGGGTAATTACAGTGCCACTTGCTCCCGTATCCACAATCATCTCAAATTGTTGCTGACCATTAAAGGTAACTTCCACAATTGGCGTACCACCAATTCGTCTTTTTATCGGCGCTGTAAATACTGCTTCATCGGGAATCACCACTGCTGATGAAGGCAAAGCTGGCTCTGGTGATAACGGTTTTGTTTCTCGTGGAGGTAAAGTTAACTTTGGTGTGGTTTCTCTTTGAGGAACAACAACGACTATTTTTTGAGGTTCTCTAACTGCAACAGGGCGAGGATTAGCTTGCTGTTGGGCATATTTAACTTGGCGGCGATATTCCGTGATTTTGGTTTGAGCGATCGCAAATTCTGGGCTTTTTCGCCGCACTTTTTGCATCAGCGCGATCGCCTCCTGGTACTGACTCGCCACCAATTTCCAATCATCTGGAGATTGAGCCGATTGGCTGATACTCCAAGCGCCAACGGCTTTGTCTCGTCCCATTTCAAAAAGACTTGGTTCACTTTCAAACGGATCTAGCGGCTGCGCTTCTGGGCTAGCTGCTGGTCTTACTGGTTCAACGCTAGGCTGGACTGGTGCTAGATCCCCAATTGGCGTAGGTTGTTCATCGCCACCAGTAGCGGTGTTCAGTTTGTCTTCACTACAGGCAACACACAAAACCGCTAGAGTGCTTGATACAAAAATTAGGGTTGCACGGGATAAAAAAGACTGAAGCATAATTAATTTTAACTGCCCAAGCTTTGCCAAATCCACTCCCGCTACTTTAATTCCCTTTTAATTTTAATTAACTATCTTAAAAACTCCCAATTGCTCAACTCATGGGATAATTAACAATCGCAGTATTGGGGACTAGGGACTGGGGGCTAGGGACACTTCGACAAGCTCAGTGCATCGCTGGGGACTAGGGAATAAGATTAAAAATACTATTTTCCAATCTCCAGTACCCAATCCCCAATTCCCAATTCCCATTACCCCTTATCCCCAGAGGGGACCCCACCTTCCCCAATCCCTAATCTATCGCCTATGCCCCTGACTGACTCAATACCAGCTTTACTTGTCCTAGCAGATGGAACCACTTATCGCGGTTGGTCTTTTGGTGCGACGGGAACCGCGATCGGAGAAGTGGTGTTCAACACTGGCATGACCGGCTATCAAGAAGTCCTGACTGACCCTAGTTACCGCGGTCAGATTGTGATTTTTACCTATCCTGAATTGGGGAATACTGGCGTCAATCCTGAAGATGAAGAATCAGATGGGCCCCAAGTACGGGGTGCGATCGCCCGGAATATTTGTCACCGTCCGAGTAACTGGCGATCGACACAATCTTTACCTGACTACCTCAAACAAAACCAAATACCAGGGATTTACGGCATCGATACCCGCGCCCTCACCCGCAAAATTCGGATGTTCGGAGCGATGAACGGTGGCATTTCCACAACCATTCTCGATGAAGCGGAATTGCTAGAGCAGGTACTAGCAGCCCCCAACATGGCAGGATTAAATTTGGTTCGTGAAGTCACCACCTCAACGGCTTATGAATGGTCCGATCCCACAATTCCAGCTTGGGAATTTAACTCTGAAACTGGGGAAAATCTTGGGGAAGCCTTTACCGTTGTTGCCCTTGACTTTGGTGTAAAACGCAATATCCTACGTCGCTTAGTCAGTTATGGTTGTCGGGTAATTGTTGTACCTGCTGATACACCACCAGAGGAAATTCTCAAATACAATCCAGATGGTGTGTTTCTTTCTAATGGGCCTGGCGACCCTGCTGCTGTCACTGAAGGGATTGCGACTGCCAAAGCTCTCCTATTAAGTGAAAAACCCATCTTTGGTATTTGTATGGGACACCAAATTTTAGGTCATGCACTAGGGGCAGAAACATATAAACTCAAATTTGGTCATCGTGGTTTGAATCAGCCTGCCGGTTTACAACAACGAATAGAAATTACCAGCCAAAACCATAGTTTTGCTATTGACCCAGATTCTTTACCTACGACAGTTGTAGAAATCAGCCACCTAAACTTAAACGATCGCACCATTGCCGGGGTACGTCACAAATCTCTACCAGTGTTCTCCGTACAGTATCATCCAGAAGCCAGCCCTGGCCCCCACGATGCTGATTACTTGTTTGAGCAATTTGTTCAAGCCATGCGAACAGCACGTCAAGCCGTGGCAGAGGTGAGGTAAAAATAGGGAATGGGGACTGGGGACTGGGTACTGGGTACTGGGTGATAGGAAAGAAATTTCCTAATCCCAATCCCCAATCCCCAATCCCCAGTACCCAATCCGCTATTCCAACAGATTGTAGACAACTTGCTCAAAAACCATCTATACTTGAGCGTTCACTTTAACTCATGAGGAGGGAATTATTGCTGAGCCACTAAATCTAACCGTTAGCCTGAGGGGCACTCGTGAAGTCCGGGATAACTGTCAGCTATTCCGCCTCACAGGTTTGTTAGATGCTTTTTCCGAGCCGACATTTCGCAAGACACTTGGCAGCAAGATAGACGAGGGCCCTAAGCACATTATTTTGGATCTCTCACAAATTGACTTTGTTGATAGCTCTGGCTTGGGCGCTCTGGTGCAGCTAGCCAAGCAAGCTCAAACTGCTGATGGCACTTTGCAAATTGTCACGAATGCCCGCGTAACTCAAACGGTCAAGCTTGTTCGCCTAGAGAAGTTTCTCTCCCTGCAAAAATCAGTTGAAGACGCTCTAGAAAACGTCAAGTAGTCTTGATTGCTCGATCTCAGAAGTAAATTAAGCTATCCAGATTCAAAATCGGATAGCTTAATTTTTAAAACTTCTGGCAGAAAACCTCTCTCCTTGTGGGAGAGGCATAAAGCCAGTTGAGCTATTATGTTTAAAGTTGAGTAATAACTAAAGATATAGAGACCCAATTTGTGGGTATGTAATCGTTGGCTAGAATATTGGATAAATAATCAAGTCTGAGATATTTGTTGTAAGAAATACAAAGCCAGCAGATTTGTTTATAGATAGATTTGACTTGATGCTGTATAGTTAAAAGTTGTCGTCTACTCAGTAAGTATGGCGATGCTACCAAGTACAAGGGTGAATTTGATGTTAAAATTTTACCCGATATTAGGCGCAGACCACAAGAAGTAGGCGAAATTTGATTTATAGATGTTGACATCAGGGTGATTTTAAATGCCAACTCTCAATCAAAAAGATGAAATTAAGAAGTAATTTTGATAGTATTGATTATGCTAAGTATACTATCACGGCATACTTCAGAAAAATCAGTCTTTGCGAAGAATGCCTGCCAAATGTAGCCCGTCAAGGAATGATTTATTTGTGAAGTCACAGGAGGAAGAGCTATTAGATGGACAAGATGAAACTCCCAAACAGAGCTTGTCTTGGACTGAAGCACTCTTGGCAACCACAGGGCCATTCCAACAGATTTCCCTCTCACAAGTGCAACAAATTTCTCCTAGTGCTTTAGCATATTTGGGGGATGCAATTTATGAGTTGTATGTTAGAATGTTCTATCTGCTGCCATTGCAGCGGTCAGGAATTTACCATCGTCTGGTAGTGGAGCAGGTAAGAGCAGAAACACAAGCGCTACATTTGCGATCGCTGATTCCTCATCTCAGGGATACCGAATTAGAAATTGTCCGACGGGGTAGAAACGCCGCAACAGGACGCCCTAAGCGACTTAATCCCGAAATTTATCAACAGGCAACTAGTCTAGAAACTTTAATAGGCTACTTATATATCACCGATTACCAACGTCTAACCGAACTGTTGCAAATACTTCATCTAGAAAAAGAGTAAAAACTCAATTTCGCAGTAGCTACAGCACTAGATTAGATTCAAAAAATAGAGGTAATCGGCACGATCGACCATACGCTATATTCATAACTCAAATGCAGGATAAACCCAGAAAAGTCAATACTTCAAACGAACCAAATCGTGGACAA
This sequence comes from Nostoc sp. DedSLP03, assembly GCF_034530815.1. Taxonomy (NCBI): domain Bacteria; kingdom Bacillati; phylum Cyanobacteriota; class Cyanophyceae; order Nostocales; family Nostocaceae; genus Nostoc; species Nostoc sp. DedSLP03. The sequence continues at coordinate 64,128 of NZ_JAVRCK010000026.1, read as the reverse complement.
CCCGTAAAAATTAAAGGTAAACGTGTTGTTACTAATCCGGCTCGCAATCCCAGGAAAATAGATAGCAACCCCATCTCTGGTGCGAATCCGACTCGCAAGCCCAGAAAAGTAGATAGTAACCCTATCTCTGGTGCGAATCCGACTCACAACCCCAGAAAAGTAGATAGTAACCCTATTTCTGGTGCGAATCCAACTCACAACCCCAGAAAAGTAGATGGCAACACCATCTCTGTTGTTAATCCGAATCGCAATCCCAAGAAAATAGATAGCAACCCCAGTTATAGCAATTCCCGACAACGAAATAGCAACTTTTCTCAGCCATCTGTATCTACACAATCTACAGAAGAAGATAACGATCTCATCTACGGTCGTCATCCAGTATTGAGTGCATTGCAAAATCAGCGCAATCTCAATCGTCTGTGGATTACTACCCGTCTGCGGTACGATCCCAGCTTTCACCATTTCCTTTTGCAAGCAAAGGAAAATGGCACAGTTATTGATGAGGTTGAACCCAAACGTTTAGACTATCTCACCAACGGCGCTAATCACCAAGGTGTGGCAGCACAAATTGCTCCCTACGCTTACATGGAATTGGCCGATCTAATTGAGCAGTGCAAATCTGTAACCGATGCTGTAATTGTCGTGGCTGACGGAATTACCGATCCCCACAACTTAGGAGCAATTATTCGCACTGCCGAAGCAATAGGCGCTCAAGGATTGGTGATTCCCCAAAGAAGAGCATCTGGGATCACTTCCACGGTCATGAAAGTGGCAGCAGGTGCTTTAGAAAATTTTGCTGTAGCTAGAGTTGTCAACCTCAGCCGCTCCTTAGAAGAATTAAAAGAAGCTGGCTTTTGGATTTACGGTACTGCTGCAAGTGGCAGCGAACCTTTGCATACAGTCAATTTCACTGGCCCAATCGTTTTAGTAATCGGCTCAGAAGGTGAAGGTCTGGGTATGTTGACTCAGCGCTCCTGTGATTTTTTAGTATCGATTCCTCTACAGGGTAAGACTCCCAGCCTGAATGCTTCTGTAGCAGCAGGTATGGCGCTTTATGAGATTTATCGCCAGCGATCGCTAAATACGCTGCACTTAGATAAATTGCAAAAATTCTCTTTGAAAAAATAACAGTAACAGAGTATAAAGAAATGTAAAAGATAATAAAGTACCCTATCGTTTAATACCCTGTAGATGTTTATAAATCAGCGAAAACCATGAAAACCATTTGGCATAACCTCAAGGAAGTGTTAATTAACACATTCGACTACATCGGCTTGGCTTGGTGGGTAGAGATTGTGACGCAGAATCCCCGTTGCACGTATTACTTCGGGCCATTTCTAAATTCTTCTGATGCAACATTTGCAAGTAAAGGATACATAGAAGATTTAGAGCTTGAAGGAGCGCAGGGAATTGTTGTGAATGTCAAGCGTTGCAAACCTAGTAACTTAACAATTGCTGACGACTTGGGGGAAAGATTTGACCGCAAAGTACAGCCTGCCTTTGGCGGTCAAATTTAACTTAGGCCAGAGAATGAAAAGGATGCTCTGATACGGAGACGTAAAGATATGAAGACACAGAAAATCCTTTTAATAGGACTTTATTGCGTCTTTTTCACTCATTGCGTCACCACATCTTCCTTCTTCATTTCTTCGTCAATAGTCAAAATTTTTTGACTATTTTGGACTATTAACAACTCCTAATTCGTAATTACGTTACGGGTGAAGATTTAGACCCCACCTGTAACGGCTAAACCTTTCATGGTCAATTCCTGTGATTCTCAGTTTAATTACGAATTACGAATTACAAATTACGAATTACCTGCGGATGTTCTTCGAGCCAATGGTCAATATCATTCAGCACCAACTGAGGAACTTCCCACGGAAAAAGATGAGCAGTGTTGGGATAGCACTGCCACTGAGAATTTTGGAGATGTCGAGCAGTTTCTAAGCTGGAATCAGATGTGATGTGGCGGTCTTTTTCGCCAGCAAGTACTAAACTAGGACATTGTATTTGTTCTAAATCTAGAAGCCGATTGTATCCTGATTGAATTGCACTATAGAGGGCGCGAGTAGCAGCTGGAGAGGTTTGCAAATAAGCTGGTACTGCTTCCTTGGCGATGTAATTGTAACTAGTAGATGTATGTTGTTGGATTAGATAACGGAAAAGCGATCGCTTACCAAAAGTTTCAATATTCCATTGCCAACTCGGTTTTATATAGTTTAATAAGGCAGCAATGCCAGTATATAAATTATCCTGCCAAGTAATCGGAGGATGACTCCCACGGGGTTTTGCGGCTGTCGCCACCAAAATCAGCCCAGTAACGCGCTCTGGCAAACGTAATGCCATCTCCATTGCCAGAATGCCCCCAAGCGACCATCCCAATACCAGGCACTTTTCAATCTGCAAACGGTCTAGCAGTGCTTCTAAATCAGTCAAATGGTCATTCATGTCAAAATTGCCGTTGTAGCGACTTTTGCCGTATCCGCGTAAATCAGGGGCAAAAGTTTTGTAGCGTTTTGATAAATGATTGGTAAAGACAGAAAGACTACGACCAGTACCAGGATGACCATGTAAGCCCAAAATTGGGAATCCTTGACCTTGGGTGTAAACATTGAGACGTGCAGCAGTTGTGGTGTGGCGATCGCTCATTACTCGCCCTTCTCCTGTCTATCGATACTGCCGACTGCATCGATCGCAGCTTCTAGGGCGATCGCTACATGAGTCCAATGAGTCCCACCCTGGCAATAAACTACATAAGGTTCACGCAAAGGCCCATCGGCTGATAATTCCAAAGTACTCCCTTCAATAAATGTTCCCCCAGCCATGACCACTTGGCTCTCATAACCTGGCATATCATCTGGAACAGGGTCTAAGTAGGAACCGATCGGAGAATGCTGTTGTATGGCTTTACAGAAAGCAATTAGCTTTTCGGCAGAACTAAGTTTAATTGCCTGAATTACATCTCCACGGGGAGCTAGGGGAGCGGGATTGACTGGATAACCGAGTTTATCAAATACATAACCAGTAAGATAAGTCCCTTTCATTGCCTCTCCTACCATCTGCGGCGCTAGAAATAAACCTTGGAACAGCAGGCGATTTTGGTCAAAAGTAGCACCGCCATAACTACCAATACCGGGAGCAGTGAGGCGACAGGCGGATGCTTCAACTAAGTCGGCGCGACCGGCGACATAACCACCAGCACTGACAATAGTACCACCAGGATTTTTAATCAGCGATCCCGCTATTAAATCAGCACCTACGGCTGTGGGTTCTCTGGTTTCAATAAATTCGCCGTAGCAGTTATCTACAAAGCAAACAGTGTTTGGGTTTTGCTGTTTGACTAAGTAAACGATTTTTTCAATATCACTAATTGATAAACTAGGACGCCAAGAATAGCCACAAGAACGCTGAATTAAGACTAAACGAGTGTTTTCAGCCACACTAGTTCTTATTGCTTGCCAATCTATGGTTTTTTCTGGGGTTAGCTCCAATTGGCGGTAATTTATGCCAAACTCAATAAGAGAGCCTTGACCTTGACCTCGTAAACCAATAACTTCTTCAAGCGTATCGTAGGGAGAACCGACCACTGCTAACATTTCATCTCCCGGACGGAGAACACCAAATAAAGCACAGGCGATCGCATGAGTTCCCGAAACGTACTGAACCCGCACGGCCGCAGCTTCAGCGCCCATAACTTCGGCAAAAACTTTATCTAAAGTTTCTCGTCCTAAATCATCATGACCATAACCACTTACACCTGCAAAGTGGTGTGCGCCTACACGGTGATTACGAAAAGCATCCAGCACTCGTTTTAGATTATGCTTGACCTGAGCGTCAATACCAGAAAAAATTTCTAATAGTGCCTGTTCTGCTTGGCGCAGCTGTTCTAAGCTGTTCATCAGTTCCTCATTCAAAAAAAATTATCGATATGCGGATTTTGCGATCGCGCTGTTCTTAAGCTGGAAAATTAAAATTCAGGTTACTGCATGACAATTGCTACTTCAACCAAACCTCAAATTAACTGGGTCAATACCCTATTTTTCATTGGACTGCACATCGGCGCTTTATTTGCCTTTGTTCCTGGTAACTTTAGCTGGACGGCAGTTGGTGTGGGTTTCTTGCTGTACTGGATAACAGGTGGTTTAGGAGTTACTCTCGGATTTCACCGCCTTGTTACTCACCGCAGTTTTCAAACTCCCAAGTGGCTAGAGTATCTCTTGGTTTTCTTCGGCACACTCTCGTGTCAAGGAGGCCCAATCGAGTGGGTAGGGACGCATCGCATTCATCATTTACACTCAGATACTGATGCCGATCCCCATGATTCTAATAAAGGCTTCTGGTGGAGCCACATGGATTGGCTGATTCACTACTGTCCCGCTCACGCTGATGTTCCTCGTTTCACCAAAGACATTGCCGAAGACCCAGTTTATCAGTTTTTAGAAAAATATTTCATTTTAATCCAGGTTGCTCTAGGTGTATTACTTTTGCTTCTAGGTGGCTGGCCGTTTGTTATTTGGGGAATTTTTGTTCGCATTGTCTGGGTTTACCACTGCACTTGGTTGGTGAACAGCGCTACTCATAAATTTGGCTATCAGAGCTATGATTCTGGCGATAAATCGACTAATTGCTGGTGGGTAGCCGTACTAGTTTTCGGTGAAGGCTGGCATAATAACCATCATGCTTTTCAATATTCAGCTCGTCACGGGCTGAAATGGTGGGAAATCGATTTAACCTGGATGACAGTTCAATTGCTGCAAGCAGTTGGTCTGGCAACTAATGTGAAGTTGGCCCCAACAAAAGTTAGTTAGGAGTAGAGACGCAATTAATCGCGTCTGTACAGGAGTTAGGATGTGTAACGTTTTTAACTCATAATTCATCACTTCTAACTCCTAACTTTTCAAAAAGCTATTTACTGGTGCGCTTGTGTCGGTTAGGTTGCTATAATCCGAAGCGCTAATGTGAAGAATTTTTACGGCAAGTTACTTTTTAGTGACTTGGTGGAGGAGTTTGTTGTTTTTTAGGTGTCCATGACTACATCAATAATTAATAGCCAGAAACTAAGTGACGAGCCTAGTAATTCCGACTTTCGGCTCAAAGATATTGTCAAAACCCTGCCACGGGAATGTTTTCAGCAGAACCGTCGCAAAGCTTGGACACAAGTAATACTCAGTGTCTTGGCAGTCGCCTTGGGCTATTACAGCCTGGCGATCGCTCCTTGGTTTCTCTTACCCCTTGCTTGGATTTTTACGGGCACTGCTTTAACAGGTTTTTTTGTAATTGGCCATGATTGCGGTCACAGGTCTTTTGCCAAACGTCGTTGGGTAAATGATTTGGTAGGGCATTTTTTCATGATGCCGTTAATTTACCCCTTTCACAGTTGGCGCATTAAGCATAATTACCACCATACTCATACCAACAAGCTGGATGAGGACAATGCTTGGCATCCAATCAGACCAGAAGTGTTTGAAGATTGGGATAAAACCCGACAGTCTGCTTTTGAACTGTTCATGCGTAAACGCTTCTGGTGGGTAGGTTCCATTGGACATTGGGCTGTGGTGCATTTTGATTGGCGGAACTTCAAAACGAAAGACCAATCGAGTATCAAGCTGTCTGTGGCTGTAGTAGTTGTGTTTGCTGCGATCGCTTTCCCGACTCTCATCGCCACAACTGGTATCTGGGGCTTTGTCAAATTTTGGCTAGTGCCCTGGATGATTTACCATTTTTGGATGAGTACTTTTACTATTGTTCACCATACTGCCGCAGATGTTCCTTTTACGACAGCGAACAAGTGGAACGAAGCTCTAGCACAGCTATTTGGCACTATTCATTGTGATTATCCGCGTTGGGTAGAAATCCTGTGCCACGATATCAATGTTCATGTCCCTCATCATATTTCCACTGCGATTCCTTCTTATAATTTGCGGCTAGCTTACAGCAGCATCAAAGAAAATTGGGAGCCTTATCTCCATGATGAGTGTCAGTTTTCTTGGTCTTTAATGAAACAGATTACAGACCAGTGTCAACTATACACAACTGATGTTGGCTATAAAACTTTCAACGAATATTATACAGAGCAATAAATAGCGCTGTGATTAGACTTACGCTCTTGAACTCAACGAGAGCGTTTATCATGCTGTGTTGAAATAGAATTTTGCGACTTTTTACTAACTAAAATTTGTTAGCTAAATTGCCAAAATTTATCTTCTTTGATGTTAGCGATCGCTAGTTTCGTGGGCATCCTAGAGGTGAGATTATTTTGTCTCAAATAAAGTTCCGATTTATATCCAACAAAAGAATCCAGTGCAATCAAATCTCGTCACGTTCAATAATCCTACTGGCTACGAAACGTCTGAGGATTCCACTAAATTACCTTTCACCCTTCAAGATTTAAAAGTTGCAATCCCTGCTGAATGCTTTCAGCCCAATGTAACAAAATCACTTTTTTACTTTTTTCGTGACATTCTAATTATCGGTCTGCTTTATGCCGTAGCTAATTACCTGGATTCTTGGCTTTTCTTTCCGATTTTCTGGCTAATGCAAGGAACGATGTTTTGGGCTTTGTTTGTAGTCGGGCATGACTGCGGACACCAATCTTTTTCTAAGCATAAATGGCTCAATGATTTGATTGGACATCTTTCTCACACACCAATACTTGTTCCTTATCATGGTTGGCGGATCAGCCACAGAACCCATCACAAAAATACTGGCAATATCGATAACGATGAAAGCTGGTATCCTGTGACAGAATCAGAATACAAAGAGATGCCTTTAGCCCAAAAGATAGTCCGATATTATATTTTTCTCTTGGCTTATCCTCTGTATCTGTTTAAGCGTTCTCCTAATAAAGAAGGCTCCCACTTTTTGCCCAGCAGTCCGCTTTTCAAAGCATCAGAAAAATGGGATGTCATCACAAGTACTGTACTTTTGATTGGCATGGTAGGTTTGCTGGGTTTCCTCACATACCAATGGGGTTGGATGTGGTTGCTGAAATATTATGCTGTGCCCTACCTTGTATTCATAATTTGGCTAGATTTGGTGACATTTTTGCACCACACTGAGCCAGAGCTTCCCTGGTATCGTGGAGAAGATTGGACTTTCCTCAAAGGCGCAATTTCTAGTATTGACCGTGATTATGGTTTAGTTAATCATATTCATCACGATATCGGTACTCATGTTGCTCACCATATATTCCTTAACATCCCTCACTACAATTTGCTGAAGGCAACTGAGGCGATAAAACCAGTTATGGGTGAGTATTTCCACAAATCGGAAGAACCTATTTGGAAGTCGTTATGGAATTCATGTGTCAGCTGCCATTTTGTACCTGATAGTGGTAGTAAGGTTTACTACACATCCAACAAGAAGTTAGCTAAAGACTAAGATTTTTCAAACATCCTCTAAGACTACTAACACTTTTCGTAATTTTTAATTACCATTGTGTGAGAGTTTTAGACATTTTAAATAGGTGGCTTATTTACGCCGTACTGTACTAGCCCTGTCAAGGTAATAAAAGTAACCTTGGCAGGGCTAGAGTGTTATTTATGGACTTTTGGAAGAAATCTAATGACTACAAGCTGGCTTGCTTTTGATGTTGTTCGCCATGATGGTTACAGCCATCCTAATGATTATGGTGATGATGACCATGACCGTGGGAGCAGTTTTGCAAATCTTGCTTCATCAGCTTGTCGCTGATTTCTTGCAAGGATTCATCCACAGCTTGTAAGCCAATCCAAGTATCAATCTTTTGGACATCAAATCCTACCTCACGGCGATCGCCTACTTCTAACAAAGGACGGCGAATTAACAGTGGCTCTTTTAGCATCAACGTCAAGGCGGTTTGGGCATCGATTTTTTCAGGAACCACCTCACCAGATTTTACCTTAGGGGCGGAAAAATTAAACCATTCGGCTACGGGGCGATCGCCAAAAAAAGAACGCAACCGCTCAATTGTCCAAGGTTCTGTTAGCAGATTCTCTGGTATCACTTCATGACCGGCAGCTGTGAGCAAAACTTTTTGCTTAGTACCACCTTTACAGCCTGGTTTGCTATAGAAAATTACTCTTGCCATTTAACTACCTCTTAGTAGAATACGATTCGTTTGTAGGGGCGCATGGCTGTGTGCCCCTACTGCGTGATGCTAAAAGTTTTTAGCACTATACTTAATCGGGTCAAACTCAAATCTCTCATTGGGATCGGTTTCACCGTAGATATTAAAAGTCACAGTTGGTTCATCACCCACTGCTTCTACACAGTGAATTGCATCGGGAGTAAAGCTAATAATATCTCCTGGTAATAGAGTTACCTCTCCCGTTGCTTCAATTTTGTCCTGAAATTCTGGGCTATTAGTGCGTTGCCAAAAAGTATTTTTTTCCTGACCTTTTAACACCGCAACTATTCCCCATGTCCCATGATTATGAATGTTCGATCGGGTTCCCGGTGCAAATGTTACTGTTTGCACAGTTAAGGGAAAACCCAATTCGTCGTATAGGAGTAAAACAGAGGTTCCCGTTTTGGGTGAAGGCTCTAAAGTTTGACTTCGTACCCAGTAGGAATTTACAATCAAACGCCTTACGAGCATCCGTATTTCTGGCAGACAATTGGTTTCATTGTCGCTGCTATTGAGAACATCTTCCACCTCAGTTAAAAACCGATAAAGGCGGTAATTTTCTCTCAATAAATCCCATGCTCTTACAGATTTACAGGCTTGATACTGACCATCTCCTGTTAGCAGCCAATCTCTACCTTTCATAACATTTAAATTGATAAGGGAGAAGATTGGATGATGATGATCGGAGAGACATTTGGAACATTATTGTCTCCAGGAAGTTTAGTAGGTATGGTGATCGGAGGAATGATAGAGTTGCTATTAGTAGCTGCTCCTAATAAGGAGTAAGAGGAATACGATGTGGTAGATAACCAATTGTTCATGATTGTTCACAAAAAGGGCATTGGGGAGGCAGTGCGGTCTTCTCCCAAAGGGAGAGGCTAGCGCCAAGGGGTTTTCCCAAGTAGAGCAACTGCCGTCATTGGGTATTGGGAATGGGGCAAAACAGTGCTGAGTTAGGAGTTAAGAGTTTTTCTCCCCACTCCCTACTCTTTCTTGTTGAAAATTGCATTGACTAATTAATCGTCTTCTTCTGCTGGACGTGTCAAAATATCCAGCAGAAGACCAGAACCAAAATCATGCTTTTCGTCTATCTGTTTGACTCTGGTGCTGATTTCTTTGGCTTGCTCGATTTCTCCTAACTTTGCTAGTACTAACCCAGAAGCAGCATAAGCATTTAAGTACAATCGAATTTGTGGTTCTTCTTTGCGATTGACTAGTATCGGCTGAAGTTGCTCCCAGTCATCAGGAAAATTTTCTATTTCTTTAATTTTATCTAATAATTTGACTGTTGTTTGTAATGCAAGAGAATAATTATTTTTATAATAGAAAAATCTATAAGCTGCTACCAAGACATCTGTATTTTCACCAGTTTGTGCTAAAGCTTGTTGAATATATTTTTCTGATTTTGATGTATTTTCCCAGTTTTGTGCAGCTAAAACTAATAAGTTTTTAATATCCTCTGGAACCTGGAACCATGAGAATTGGTTTGTATTGGCTTGCATAAGAAAGTCCTGGAAAGTTAGGAGTTAGGAGTTAGGAGTTAGAAGTTGTGAATTACTAGTTAGAAGTTATAAATTATTAACTCTTAACTTCTGGCCCCTCACTCCTAACTTTTGTTAAAACAAAGTGAGAATGTACACCAAGGTGAATAATACAATCCAAATAATGTCTACGAAGTGCCAGTAAATTTCTGTCATTTCGATGAAAGTATGATTGGTTGCAGAATATTCACCGGGAAGACGCGATCGCCACAATGCACGTAATATCAATAACAGTCCCACAAAAACGTGCAAACCGTGGAACCCAGTCATGATATAAAAGCAGTTGGCGAAGACGTTGGTAGTCAGTCCGTATCCTAATGTTGAATACTCATAAACCTGACCACCTAAGAAAATTGCCCCCATGATTGCAGTAATTGCGTACCACAGTTGCATTCCCTTAACGTTATTCTTTTTAATCGCCGTATCACCGAAGTGAATCACGAAACTACTAGACACCAGAATAATGGTGTTAATTGTCGGTACAAGTAGTTCTACTTCACTTCCTTCTGGAGGCCAAACGGCTGTACTGCTTCGGAAAAACAAATAAGTGGCAAAGAATCCCCCAAACATCAGGGATTCAGAGGCGAGGAACGTCAACAGTCCCCAAACTCTTAAATCTGGATGTTCTTCGTGTCCGGCACTGTGTTCTTCGCTTGTGGTTGTAGCTATAGTCATATTGTTTACCCTTAAAGGTGAAGCGTCGGGCAATTGAATTCTTCACAATCTTGATTTTCTTGTGGGATGGGTTTTCAGATGTCCAAGCCCACAAGAGTTATTTTTTAACTAAGTACAGCATTTCATTAATTCGTAGCGAATTAAATTTGGCAATACCTGACAATGTGAATGCATTGGCTTGCATTGTGAATGCATTGGCTTGCATTGTGAATGCATCGGCTTGCATTGTGAATGCATTGGCTTGCATCGGCTTGCATTTAAAACGCTACGTTTTTACTTACGTAAACAAAGCTGTACTAAGCACTAGCTTCTGGCGTTGCTGATGACTGTAATTCAGTTCTATGCTCGTGACCGTAGTCATAAGGGCCATGAGTTACAACCGGCAACACTTCCCAGTTTTCAATTGCAGGTGGTGAGCTAGTTGTCCATTCTAAAGTCAAAGCTTGCCAAGGATTATCACCAGCCAAAGGCCCTTTCAGCCAACTATAAATCATGTTGATGGTGAAAGGAATTACCGATATCGCCAAAACAAATGAACCAAAGGTACAAATTTGATTGAGGTCGATAAATTGGGGATCGTACATTGCCACTCTTCGCGGCATTCCTTTTAAACCCAATTCGTGCATGGGTAAAAAGGTCAGATTAGTGCCGATGAAGGTCAGGGCAAAGTGAATGCGTGCCAAGTTTTCATTCAACATTCGTCCGGTCATTTTGGGGAACCAGTGATAAATACCGGCGTAGATGCCAAACACGGAACCGCCAAACAGAACGTAATGGAAATGTCCGACTACATAATATGTGTCGTGGACGTGAACATCAAAAGGGGCTGTTCCCATCGTCACACCACTTAAGCCGCCCATCACAAACATGGACAACAAGCCAATGGCGAAAAGCATCGCACCTGTGAAGCGGATTTTACCACCCCAAAGGGTAGCAACCCAGGCAAAAATCTTCACGCCAGTGGGAACTGCAACGATAAGAGTGGAGATAGTGAAGAACATCCGCATCCAACCGGGTGTGCCACTGGTGAACATGTGGTGTACCCAGACGAACAAACCAACAACGCAGATGGCTACGCTAGAATAAGCGATCGCTTTATAACCAAAGATTGGCTTGCGCGAGTGAACTGGAATTACCTCGGACATGATGCCGAAGATGGGCAGAATCATTAAATATACTGCCGGGTGAGAATAAAACCAGAACAAGTGTTGATAAATTACAACGTTACCACCTGCATCTGGTTTAAAGAAGGAGGTGCCAAAGTTGAGGTCAAACAACAGCAGCACTAAACCGGCTGCTAATACAGGTGTGGAGAGAAGTGCTAACAGGGAGGTTGCCAAGATTGCCCAGCAAAATAGGGGGACTTGCACCCATTTCATGCTCGGAACCTTCATCATCAAAATGGTGATTACAAAGTTCAGCGAACCCAAAATTGAGGAAGTTCCCACCAAAACGATCGCTAATATCCACATACTTTGAGCGATTGGTGCTGTCACTAAGCTCAAAGGTGGGTAAGCTGTCCAACCAGATTGGGAACCGCCGAAAATGAAACTACCTAAAATCAGCGCACCTGCTGGTGGATTTAACCAAAAGGCGATCGCGTTCAGCTTCGGAAACGCCATATCCCTGGCACCAACCATCAACGGCACTAAATAGTTACCAAATCCCCCAATGGCGCTAGGGACAATCCACAGGAAGATCATGATCGTCCCGTGATTGGTCATGAAAGCGTTATACAGATTGGGGTCGAGGAAGTCTGCATCTGGTGTTGCTAATTCCACACGGAGAGCAACAGCCATCAGCCCACCGATTAGATAAAACACAAACGCTGTCACCAGGTATTGGATACCAATAACCTTGTGGTCAACATTAAATGTAAAATAGTCTTGCCATTTCCACGCCTTCGGATGAGAGGTGTGGGAAATCACCAGAGTTTCCGGTTTATTTTCTTCTGGTGGAGTATTCCGCGGAAATTCTACCTGCGTCATATTTTTATCCTTTGTCGTTTGTCATTTGTCTTCTGTCTTTTGTCCGTTGTCTTTTGTCCGTTGTCATTTGTCAGTTACCAATAACTAATGACCAATGACTAATGACCAATGACCAATGACTAATGACTAATGACCAATGACTCTAGAGTTGCTGCACTAATTCCCATATCATGGGTGTGGGGCGCGAGAAACTCTGATGTTGATAAGTCGGCTGGATTAATTGCAACGACTTGATTTGGGTTTTGCTGTTGAGCAATTTGGTTTTCTGTCCGCCAGCTATCATATTCTTCTGGCGTGTGGACAATTACCTGTGTCCGCATTGAACCGTGATAACCACCGCACAACTCAGCACAAACTACAGGATATGTACCTGGTTTGGTGGCGACAAATCGCAGTTCGGTAGGGATACCGGGAAGTGCATCTTGTTTCAAGCGGAAGTTTGGCACCCAGAATGAATGAATTACATCTTGTGCTGAAAGGTTGAGTTGCACATCAGCACCAACGGGTATGTGTAATTCCCCAGAGGTAATGCCACTATCAGGGTAGCTAAATAACCAGGCGTATTGTATGCCTTTGACATCAACAACTAAATCGGCTGGTTTGTTTAGAGTTTGAGGAGACGCGCCAATACCGATTGTTGGGGCTATTGCTGGGGCTGTTGTTGCTTCAGTATCGCTTAATGTAGCTGCCAAAGCACTCCCCGGTATATGCGCAACATGAGCAGCTGAATGAGGATGACCAGCAGGCTCAAAGCCGCCCATTCGGTTAAAAACATCTACGCTGTAGATGCCCAAACCGAGGACAATCACTGTGGGAATTGCTGTCCAAAAGATTTCTAAGGGAACGTTGCCTTCGATTGGCAAACCATCGGTATCATCACCGCGACGGCGACGAAACTTAACCAAAAAAACTATAATTGTTCCTTCTACCACCAAGAAGAGTGCGATCGCAATGGTAAACATGACGTTGAAAAAACCGTCTACCAAAGGCGCTTGTAACGATGCCTGCACTGGCATGAGAGTGTGGTTGTGACCGATCCAAATACTGATTGCTGTAACTACTATCCCAGCAACCAGAGTCCATAGTGAAACAGGAACTTGTTGCATACATGCTACCTGTGTAAACAGTCTTTTATTGGTACTGGGTATTGGGTACTGGGGAAGGTGGGGCCCCCTCTGGGGATAAGGGGTAATGGGGATTAGGTATTAGGTATTAGAAAAACTATTCTTTGTCTTCCTAGTCCCTATTCCCCAGTCCCAATTCCCTTTTCCCTTTTCACTTATTAACTTTCTAACGTGTAGCCATAAAAAATGGGGGAAACTTCCAGATTTTTTCCATATCTTTCCCCCAAAAAATGACAAATTATAGTTGAACTCATACCACAAAGTTAGCCCCCTGCTTTCAGACAAGCTAATTGTTCTAAAAGGGCACTGTTAGACCTAATATTGATTAGGCTATATTAACAGCAAGTTTAAATTTGTTAATAGCTAACATTTTGCGATTTACGATTTGTTTACCGTGAACTTTTTATTAGTTCCAGTAAATATTTAGTATTCCCCTCAAGTTACCTTGCCTAGCGGATTTGCGCTTTATTCAAACAGTGCCTCTTGCAACGAACAACAATTTTGACTAACTCCAAAAACCTTAATTATTTAAAGCAACGTGTGTGTAGCAGTTCTTTGGACAAATCCGCGAACAAGCTTCACAACCAATACAGTTGTCTGGAGAAGTAACTGCCATTACTTTCCGTTCAATTTCTTCATCATCTTCATCTTCCACAAATTCGCCTTCTTCATTGAGTGCCTTCAAACCAAGCACATTGTATCCGCATACCTTAATGCATCTGCCACAGCCGATACATTTGTCCTTGTCGATTTCCTGAGCAAATTTTGGTGTCCATGCCTTACCGCCAAATGTCAAACCTGTTAGTTGTGCCATGAATAAATCCTCAGCAATTTTGCCTGTTAATCTGTTTGTGCATTAATCATCATATTATCCTAATCTTTTATTGTTTTATATTCAAAGTTTACTTTTATCACATTAACTTTCGATGACTCTGAACACAATGAATAATTGTTTTTTATATCAATTTATAAATAAAAGTTATTGCAAATAATTCTTATGAATATTTAGTATTCTTCGTTTACATGCTCTACATGGAAATGCATTGTCTGACTAGAGGCAGCAAGCAGCCCACGATCGGCAATTTCCATACCGAGGATAAGTAAAAAGTTGAGGATTTGAAACCTATACAGATAAGTAAAGCCTCATGTATATGTGATTTATACCTGCCGATTTAACTTTTATTTACAGCAAATGCGATTGTAGCTCTAAGAATAATGATATTTTTTTTCAAATATTTATAGGCTTGGGCAAATAAATTTATATAAACAGTATACAGCTATACCAAAATAAATGTTCATTATTGACATTTTGATATATGCAATATGTATTTTAGAAAGCAACAATTTTCAATTTTATTTGATTTAAATATTTAAATAAATGATGACAAAAGGAATATTTTCATTTCATCTGAATACACAAAAATAATTTATAAAGGAACTGTAAAGTTGATGGCAGAATCCGATCGTGCTTTAAATATTAAAATTATTAACAAATCAGAGGAAGCTCAAGTATAGGAGGCTCAAAGATTGAAGAAAAATATTTTGTGTAAGATTTTATCGTCAAAACTAAAATGTTCATCAAGTACTAAATTAAATAAATGTAAAGATTTTTTCTAAGCTCAATCCGAACAAATTAATCATTTTGCTCATGAAATGTATAGTTAATAAGAAGTTTTATAAGGCTATTTTTTAAATCTTAAATAGCTTGCATTTGAATATGAATTTAACAAGTGGATGTGGGAATTGAATGTGGTGAGAAAAGATTATTCTCACTAGAAATATCGTGTGGTAGCGAGTCATGAATAAACAGGACTCATCCAGGGGAGACCTGAGCCAGACATCTCAACGATTAGAGTGGGAAAAGAGCCAAATGCCTTATACAATTCCTAACAACAGTTGCGTTGGATGTGACAACTGCCGCCCCCAATGTCCTACGGGTGCAATCAGAATAGAAGACAATGAATACTGGGTCGATCCTGGTCTTTGTAATAATTGTGAGGGCTATTATTCAGAACCCCAATGTGTAATAGCTTGTCCAACTAATTCTCCGATTCCTTGGCAGGCGAAAAAGGGAAGATGCAAAGTTGAACCAAGAGATGCTAGCAGCTTAGACTTATTTTCTAATGGCAAGAATAATCCATTTGCTTCAGCGATCGCAATTTGGGAAGCTTGTAATGTATTAGCGCAGCGTACATCCCTACACTGGGAAATTGATGAAGAAGGGTACATCAGTTATAGCCGACAAGTTAACCAAGGCCGAGGTGCGATCGCTTTTCATATCCAAGATCCCTTGAAAGTGAACGACAAAGCCACAGATATCGCAGCAATTGAGGGGCTTGACATCAGAGCCGCTTGCATACATCTAATTTTTGCAGCTTATGCTACAGCTTTAGAGCAACCTTGGGAGCAAGAATTTGCGATCGATGAGCGACAAATTGAGAAATATTTGGGGATGGAGAAACGCAAAGACTTAAGCAAAGCTGCCAAGCTAGCTTTAATGAAAAATATCGTTCAACAAGCTTGCTCCCTGATTATCTCCATTGACTGGCCACAACAAGGCCGAATTAACGGATTCTCTCTTGTCGGTAGCCGTTTATGGCACTTAGTAGATATTCAGCACCACTTCCAAGAAGACAATCTCGGATGCAAATATCTGATTGGACTAACTTTTAAAGTCAAAGCAGGCTTATGGGCGCAATATTTCTTAAACAAACAAGCGTGTAAAGAACGAACTGCATTCTATCAATACGGCAGTCTCCCTAAAACGCTGCTAACCACAGTTATGAGTATTTGGCAGCAACATGAAGGCGCAGTTCGACTAATGCTGTGGTTGCTGTTTAAAACCAAAATGGGTAAAGAACAACGCATCACCATTCCTACCCTGCTGCGTATTGCTTACGGTGAGGAAAAAGTCGCCCTTGCATCCAGACAACGGGAAGAACGTAAACGTCTGCTGCGAACCTTTGAAAGCGATTTAGAAATTCTCAATCACTATGGAATGAAACCACTTTTCGATCCAGTTACTTACCCACCAGAAATTCAACCTTTGTGGGCGAAATTAATCGATATTCCCGAAGATCCAGATGAAGCATTAGAATTTTGGACTAATGACGGTGGTGCTGAAACTCGCCTCACAGACACAGGCCCCCGTGGTAAATGGAATCTGCTAATGAATGCGCGGATTTTGGCTTTTGAACTCCCGCCAGAATGGGAACAGCAAATCTCAGAATCGGAAAAAAAGAAAACAAGAACTGCTAAAGCCAAAAAGAAACCCAAAGCTACAAACGATTTGCTAGGCGAACAGATTTTGCAAGCGCGAAAAAACTTGAATCTCTCCCAAAGAGAATTGGCAAAACTCACAGGTAAAAGCCAAAGCTGGATTCGAGATATCGAGAATGGTCGTTTAAAAGCCAAATTAGAAGACCAAGTACTGTTACGAAAAGTTTTAAATATGCCTTCATCTTGATTTGGAATTTAAATGCAGAAGGACGCAAAGATTTTATTACGAATTTGTGTAGCGTTATACTAAATACAGTATTTAATTAATTTGTAGCAAACTAAATTTAGTAATACTCTGCGTTCCTCTGCGCTTCCCTTGGCGTTCCTCTGCGTTTAAAAACTATCTCTCTTTACTTCTGTGTACTATAACTCATTACCTTACTAGAGGTAATCCAAAAACTACCAACAGCATATTTAGTAACTACTAACTCTCGTGTCGCATTGCATGAACTTTTCAGTTGTTGAGTCTTCGTTTCATCTTTCACAAGTTTAGCCTGGTAAGTATAGAGAGAACCACAAGGTTGTTCAACACTAATTTCAGCTAAAATAGTATTATTATCTAAACTTTGCTCTAGAATTTTACCTGCAACTTTGTAATTAAACCAATCCCATCCTTTATAGAGAATTAGCTCTCTTTCCAAAACTTGAAGTGCAGCAGGCAGAATTCCCCAGCCTCGATAGACTTGATGTAAGCATTGAATATCACCAGTACGAGTCAAAATCGATCTAAATGAATCTCGATCGAGACGACCATAGTATCTTCCTTCTGGCAAGTCTATAACTGTTGGTGCAAACCGATGTCCACCAAAGTGCGATGATTTCCAAATTCGCACATTCTCTAAGCACAAATCAGCATTACTAGCTGTTATTTGGAAATAAAAAGGAGCGCCATATCTCGCACAACACTTATCATGGCTGCCGTGGGTACAAACTAAAATATCTCTAGTTTTACTAGTTTCTACTTCCAAATTAGAATCGATACCCCATATCCATTTTTGGACAACTCCTGCTACTTGCTCAATATTTGCTAGCTGAAACTCCTGTTTCTGGTATCCATTACTTAGCCCCTCTTGTTTTTGATAAATCAAAAGCGTAGTGTGATTTACTTTGTGTGATAAATCATTAGCAATTAAGAGAAATCTAATCGGCAGTTTTGCACGCTTCACTTCTTCTACCAAAATCCTCAAATTCTGAGGCACCCACTTGGAGTTCAAGGCTTCTGATGTCCAAGGTAAAGGACACTCAACTAAAATATAAGTTTGATAATTGGTGGCACTACCAATAACATCTTCTCCTACTTGCCGCGAATCATCAGAACAAAAAAAAGTATTCATCTGGCTGTACTCATTAGCATATTTTATGGACAAAAGGTATTACAAAATACAATTGTGTTCTTAGCTACAATATCCTTGATTCAAGGAGATAAAAAAGAACAATATTCATTTCCCAGTTAAAACTAGGTAGCCACTTTATAACATCATTATCGATTGAGGTCTTCCTGGTTAATAAATTCTCCACAATAAAGATAAATAGTGTCAAGAGATATTTTTCCGTATGAGTGGCGTTAATTTTGTATCTAGTTTTATTGTTATTTGGTATTTAATAAATTTTCATTACCGGAAACTCAGTTTTTCTGAATTTGGTCTCTTTGGCAAAATCAAATATATTAAACCTGGTACATATAAACCTGGTACATAGACGCAAAGCGACTAGGAGAGTTACCGACGATTAACTTGCTTACAATATTGATGTAGCTGATACTACAATCAAAAATGTTCCTAGCAGCAACCTAGTTGTTTAAAGTTTTGCTGAAATTATCTACATAGCTAATTACATATCCTGTTTTTACATATAAAGATATAATTCTATACCGCTCATCTGGAAAATGTATTCCTAAAGGGAGATGCGGAAACATTTAATAAACAGCGATCGCTTTGATAAGCCAATACTGTTTTAAGAGTTCTTCCACATTATCTGCTTTCAATTTATCTCTCGAATTCTCCATATTGCAAATAATTCTCAATAGGTTGAGAAAATAAAAAAAGTCAAATTAGGGGTAAATGCTTTACTTCCCCATACTCCATCTGCGATAAGTTAATAATTAAAAGTAGTGACTAATTATTAGCAGTGTCACTGACATTAACATTAACAAATTTGGTATTTAGCGTTTTACCTAATCTAACTTCCCGAAGATAGTGTCAGGGTTTGATGATAGGCATCTGCTTTGACTGTAACTGAAGTCAATAATAAATGCAAGTTTTTAAGAATTTTTATGATTTCTTTATAGTTTGTTGCCTCTAGGACATTGCTTAAATCAAGGTGAACAGGTATTTCATAGTCAGGATAGCCCACTACAACAGGCATTGAGAGTTTCAATATAATAGATAAAGTTTTGCAATTGTGACAAATTGTTGCTAGTAAAGGCGTACTTACTAGTTCAAATATCTCTAGCTATGGCGATCGCATATTTCTACTTTCATGCAGAATTGAATCATTTTTTACCACGGCATCACAAACAGGTAAGAATCTCTCATGTGTTTGAGGAAAAAGCCTCTATTAAAGACATGATTGAGTCGTTGGGTGTCCCTCATCCAGAGGTGGATTCTATAAATGTTAATGGTGAATATGTAAATTTTTCTTACATAGTTTCTGATGGAGACATTATCAATGTTTATCCAATTTCAACTAGGAATGTTATTATACCAAGCGTTTCTGTTCTGCCAAAACCACTCAGTATTATCCGCTTTGTTGTAGATATTCATTTGGGGAAGCTGGCGACATCTTTACGACTTTTAGGTTTTGATACTTTATATCGCAATGACTACGAGGACGAGAAATTAGCCCAAATATCCTATACTCAAGCGCGGATTCTCTTGACTCGTGATAAAGGTCTATTGATGCGTAGTTTGGTAACGTATGGGTATTATGTGAGAAACACTAACCCTGAACAACAAATCCTAGAAGTACTGCAACGCTTCGACTTGTTTAAATTAATCTCACCATTTAAACGGTGTTTGCGTTGCAATGGATTATTAGAAACTGTAGATAAGCAATCCATTATTGAACAAGTGCCAGAAAAGGTGCGATCGCAGATCGATCAATTCCAGCGTTGCCAAGACTGCGATCGCATTTATTGGAAAGGTTCACATTATGAACGATTACAACAGTTTATTGATGGAGTACTCAACTCACAAATAAATAAGTAACTATTTATCCAGCTGAAATATTTCCACTGATTATTTGACTACCCCCGATTCTGGGATCTTCATCTTCGCGATTCAAATCATCAGGAGTGGGATTTTGCTTACTCTCTCCGCTAACTTCTTCTGGTTCAATGGGATCTGCCTCTTGAGTATTAACATCAAGAGAGCTAGGAGGTTCTTTGGCCTGAGAGAAATCGATAAGTGGATCGGGTTGATCGGAAGTCATAATTTACTAAATTAGTATGCCATTTTCTTTAGTGTTGAATTTATTTTGCTTGCAAACATCTTTCTTGAGAAAGAAACCACTTATAGGTATAAAAAACTATGACATTAATTTTAGCTCTCGATTTTGGCGGAACTAAGCTGGCAGCAGCAACAGTCAATATCGGTTCGAGAAAGTGGTTGCGTTACGAACGTCGTCTATCGCCAGTAGGTGCAGATGCTAGCACTGACTTGGAAATTATGCGATCGCTCATTTACTCTCTGCTGCAAGACACAAAACCTGCTGCGATCGGTATTAGCTTTGGCGGCCCGGTTGATGCTTCCACTGGGACGGTGCGACTATCTCATCATGTGGCTGGATGGGAAAATATTCCTCTTAAAGCCTTGTTGGAGGAGGAATTTGGCGTTGCTGTTGGTGTAGATAATGACGCTAACGTTGCGGCTTTGGGCGAACACCGTTTTGGTGCGGGACAGGGATACGATAGCCTGTTTTACATTACTGTCAGCACTGGCGTGGGTGGTGGTTGGATACTCAACGGCCAGCCTTGGCGGGGTGCTGGTGGGATGGCTGGCGAAATTGGACATATCGTTGTCGATCCGGCTGGGCCAGTTTGTTTGTGTGGGAAGCGGGGATGTGTCGAACGTTTGGCTTCGGGGCCTTATATGGCGCAAAATGCTAAGGAAATTTTGGAAAAGGAACCGCAGAGGCGCAAAGGACTCAGAGATGGAGAGATTTTGAGGGGTTTGGTGGGGGATAATTTAACGTTGCTGACGGGACAGTTGGTAAGTGAGGCGGCGGCGGCTGGAGATGGTTTGGCGAAGCAAGTTTTACACAAAGCTGCTTGGGCGTTGGGTGTGGGTATTGGGAATGTGGCGAATTTGATGAATCCCCAACGCTTTGTGTTGGGAGGCGGGGTGACGAAAGCGGGGGAGGATTTTTGGCGGGTAGTGCGTCAGGTGGCGCGGGAGACGGCTTTGCCGGAAGTTGATTTTGAAATTGTGCCGGCGGTTCTAGGGGATGATGCACCGTTGTGGGGAGCTGTGAGATTGGCTGAAATCAGAATGGCTGAATAAAGTAGATCATAAAAATCACTGAATCACTACTGTAAAAAACTTTTAACCTGGATATTTATACTTCCTTGATCCAAAATAAATGCGTTGACAAAATTTAGGAATTATCGAAATTATCAGATAGCCATTGCACAAATATCATAGCCTCTTGATATAAGCCATATACTTCTTGGGCAGTCTTATCAATTGTATAGTTTGCAAAGTTCTGATGAACTAGACAATTCCTTATATTGCCTAACTCTAAAAAAGCTTTTATCGCGACATCCAATCTAGGCTCTTTTTTTATTTTTTGTAATAATTTATTTTTAAAATCATCACCAAATAATCCAAAAAATTTATTTGCATTCTTGGCATCCCATTCAAAGTAAGTATGATATTGCCTTTCAATTACTTTCCGTTTAACTAAAGAAGTTATACACTTATCATTACTAGTCTTACGCTCAACAAAAGCCTGAACGATTTTACAAATTTCTTCCTCAAAAAAGCTTGCTGATGACAACAAAAGGGATTTTTTAAAAGTTACATCGAACTGACTAGCAAAAGATATTTCTTTTTGTTGGTTCAGATATTCGAGTAATTCTAAGTTATCTTTATATATGCGATCAACAATAGTGTCTCCCATTTTACCTTAAGATAGTGTTTGCTCACACAAAATACTCATTGCCCTTTCAAGCCTTTTTTTTACGTTTTCTTTACTTGTTGTCTGAGATTGAATAGCTGTTATAAATTCTGTATCATTTTTTAGCGATTCAAGCTTTTCAGGATTTATCTTTCTTTCTACTAAGCGTTGTTCTTTAAATGCACTGCTGCATTGAGCAAAAAACACAGCCTCAAACATAGATATATTAAATTTCTTCGTTGTCTTTAAATAAAAAGCTTTTTCAGGTAAATTTGAACAGGTTAGTAAGAAAGAGTTGAATAAAACTTCAAGATAATTTATTTGTTCTTTACTCAATTTCTTACATTTCCTGGAAAAGTCATTAAGAAACTTAACCATTGAAGATTGATATCCTTCCCATTCCATCAATATTGCAAATCCTCTCAATAGGGTTTCAATATCTTTCATATTCAAGTCTGGTTCATTCACACCAATGATTTTACGCCACTCTGGAAGAGTATTCAGTTTGTAGAGCATTGTGTAAAAGTCTGAATAGTAAAGACTCATTCGTATTTCTTGAGGCTTTAAATTGACACCGCCAGAATTAAGTCTATTAAATATTTCATATATACATGAATCATCATTTTCAGGAAAGTTTTGCTTAATAAAAACATTTCTAATGGTTCTTAAATCAAATGCAAATTTATATTCAGCAAGTGTAGAATAATTGAGTTTGTTTAATTTATTTGGTTGTAGAGGTGTGTTTACAGGTAACTGTAGATTGAAGTTCGTAAAATATTCATCATCATTAAGAACGTTGTCAGGTATTTTACCATTTTGTTCAAAAACTCTCCTCAGAAAATTTCTTTTATCTTTTTTAGGAAATCTTTGCTTTATAAAATAAAAAATGGACATCAAGCGTTGCTGTCCATCTATCACAAGAAAACTATTTCTTGACTCTTCATACAGGAATATTTGTGGAATAGGTAAACCAATAATAATAGATTCAATTAATTTTGAAGCTCGTTTAATATCCCATACATAGTTACGCTGAAAAGCCGGGATCTTAATTGCACCAGATTCCATAAAGTCATACATTGTTCGAGTATTAAAATCATTAGGAGATGTTGTTATCTCATACTCATTTATCGTGTATGATTCCTCTTCTGGGGAGTCATCATAAGATTCAAACCAATTTAACGTAACTTCAGAATTATCCTGCATCTGCTACTGAAATGAATCGGGTTAATTAAATTAACTTTATATAGCGTTTCCTAAGCAATTTAAGTACACATAAATCTTTTTTAGCAAGGTTAGTAGCTTTTAAAACATACCTTACTAGATCAGAAACCGCTATAAAGTTACTAGCTTACACAAGTAGGCTAAGTATATATAGCTTCAAACTTTTGTCTAAAAGCATATAAAGTTGTTGACATAAATTATAGTATACACTTATCTTCAGTGTAAATAACCATGTCAGTTTCAATTTTTGCTTTAATTTATTCTCTTGACTTTACTAAGTCAACACCAAATTATCCCGATGAATTACGGTTTCTGCACCGGCATAACCTAAAATTGTGAAAATTTCTCGTGAATGACGCCCAGAAATCTTTTGCAATTCATCGCTGTTGTAATTCACAAGTCCTCTAGCAATTTCGTTACCATTGCTGTCACACAATTGCACAGCATCCTGTGTGCGAAACTCTCCTTCTACTAGCTTAATTCCAGCCGCTAATAACGATTTTCCCCCTAAAGAAATTGCCGCGATCGCACCTTCATCTAAATACAATTTACCCGCAGGTACAAGTCCGTAAGCTATCCAACGTTTACGCGCCGAAGTTGGTTCGGGTTGCGGCTCAAAATGCGTCCCAATAAGTTCTCCTTGAATAATTTTTTCGATATTCCGGGGAAATCGCCCTTGGGTAATTACGGTACGCACTCCCGCAGCAATGGCAATTCTCGCAGCCGAAATCTTTGTCACCATACCGCCAGTACCCCACTGAGAACCTTGGGAACCTGTTTGTATTTGTAATTGAGTTAATTCCTTAATGCTACTCACTAACGCGATCGGCCGCGCATCTGGCACGGAACGGGGATCGGCTGAGTATAGCCGATCGACATCAGTGAGCAAAAATAGCCAATCTGCTTCTACTAAGCTGGCAACTAATGCCGAAAGGGTGTCATTATCACCAAATTTTAGTTCGTCTATGACTACGGTATCATTTTCATTGACTACAGGGATAACTCCCAGTCCTAATAGTTCCTGAAAAGTATTGTAGGCGTTGAGATAGCGGCTGCGCTGCACCAAGTCACTGCGTGTCAGTAATACTTGAGCGATCGCCTGTTGCAAGGTAGTAAATAAATCATCATATATCCGAATTAATCTGCCTTGTCCAACTGCTGCTACAGCCTGTTTGAGTGCGATCGCTTTCGGACGTTCAGTTAAACCCAATCGCGCACAACCCACGCCGACAGCGCCAGAAGAAACCAAAATCACCCGATGTCCTTGGCGTCTTAAATGGCAGAGTGTTTCCGCCAAAGTAGCGATGGTAGAAAGTGCTAATTGTCCCGTTTCTGGTTGAGTTAGGCTGGAGGTGCCGATTTTGACAACAATTGTTTTAGCCATTGGTCATTAGTCATTAATCATTGGTTATTAGTCATTGGTCATTAGTCATTGGTCATTAGTAACTGACGAATGACATAGACGCTTCTGCGGCTTCCCGCAGGGTAGGACAAATGACAAAGGACAAATGACTAAAACAATTGTAAAGCGCCAATCCCTCTATAGTGAAGGTTGACGCTTTACGGAAGTATATTTACTTAGTATGAGTTAGGGTCTTTTTTGGCTGACCCCATGTTATTAATACTTATGATCCCCGATTTTTTGCTTCCAGTAAGATTCCTTAAGCATTTCTTTAGATTTACTTTCCTGACGATTTTTCAACTTTTGTGAATCTTCTTTTTCTTGGGTGTAATAGAGGCTCCCAGAATTTCAGATATCCAAACTTCAAAGTTGCGGACGGGATGAGAGCGCAAAGCCGCATCGGCATGAACAATCGGTTCCACTAGAATGGTAAACATTCCCAGACGATTACCTGCTAAAACATCGGTAAATAAGCGATCGCCTACCATCCCCACTTGATGCACTGGTAGATCCATTCCCCTTAATGCGGCTCTAATTTTTCGTCGGGAAGGCTTGGCTGCACCTAAGTAGTAAGGTAAATTGAGCGATCGCGCAATTCCACCAATTCGCGCTTCACTGAGGTTATTACTCACCAAGCACAGTGCAGTACAGGTACGGATTTGTTCTACCCACTCTTGTAGTTCTGGGGAAGCTATCCCGACTGTAAAGGGTACTAAAGTTTCATCTACATCCAATACCAGCCCTTTAAGCCCGTATTTTTGGATAATATCTGGTGTTAGGTTCAATACTGAACCCTCTAAAATCAAATCAGGCTGTAAAAGATTGTTCCAGAACATAGTCAACAGTCAAATGTAGATAGCTAAGACAAATGAGCATAACCCAATATAGTTTAGTTAGTCGAACTCCATCCTGGAATCTCTCCTTGAACATTTTGAAATAAAATCCCTAAAATCTGATCTATTTCTTTGATGTAATAATTACTCAAATCAATAAATATATCGTTTTGTTCTAACTTCAAAAACTTCCAAATATCGCCTGTTGTTACCGCACCATAAATTTTTCTGATTTCATTTCCTTCTTGTTGATTAAACAATTGGGCTGCCAACATTGCGGCTGCACATTGACCTAATCCACCTTTAATATTTTTATTTTTGGCTTCAATAATAACCACCACTGGCACATTAATTGTTAGCTGCTCTTTAGAACGACTGATGATAAAGTCACAGTATCCATTTAGACCTTTTTCTGCATCGACATTAAAATCTGTTCCCAAAAATAAGCTAATTGGATAACTCGCTCTGCGTCTTATCTCCAACAAGATCGGAGTGATAATCATTTCTGATCGAGCTTTTTCAGTATTAATTGCTAAAGCCAGTTCTGTAGTTTCTTCTAAAGAATTTTTGAGTTTCTCACTTGCCTGTAAAGGTTGTATGTCAGCACATAAATCAGTTTCTTCATCAATGCGGATGCTGAATGACTTTTTAAATTTACTTAATGTAAAATCGCTATAAGTCATTTTCAGCACCTCATACCACTTTTAGATTTAGATAATGGAATTGAAAATCACGACCAAAATGCTTGTTTCATAATTTTAAACAATACTAATTGTCCCAATTTAGTGTCAATGTTTCATAGCTTCCACATTTTATGGGACATGGTAAAAGGTTTAGGTAGATTTTAATTACAATGAAAATTCTCAATGAAAAATTCAAAATGCAATATTTTCATTTTGAATTTTTCATCTTATTCCACTTCATTAAAAAGATGTTCTTCTAACAAAGGTTGCACTTTCCGAAACTCTTCTGGAGAAAGTAATTCCGGCTCACCTGTTTTTGTTATCCGTGCAAAAAACAACAGGGGATCTAGGGGTGTATAAATTGCATACTCCTGATCTTCCTCATAAAAGCTAGCAAGTAGCTGTAATTGCTCAGGCTCTAAATCTGCCTCTTCGTCTTCGATTTCTAAGGTGAAGAGTTCTGATTCTTCAACTGGTGGTAAATCACCTGCAACTGTCAGAGCATAGGCTGTGTTCTTCAGTACCAAGTTCTGCTCAGATAGTACAGCTTGGGCATTAGCAAAAATTTGCTCGATGATGGTGTCATCTTCTACCAGAACCGCTTCTTCTTCCTCACCATCACCTTCCCAAGAAAAAATTTCTACAGGTGAGTCTACAGGAAGAAGCAAAACGTATTCTTGTCCATCTACCTCTAGGGAATGCTCTATATAACAGTCGAGCGATCGCCCTTTGTCATCGGTTAAAGTGATGGAACCCGCATGAGCGTTATCATTTTCTTCAGGAAATGGAGAGGAAAACATAGCCGAAATGTAGAAATTTAATAAATACCAGCAAGTTTGAAAATCGTTTAACTATAGTTAATGACATGTTATGTCAAACAAATAGCTTTATACGTAGATACAACTGCTGGCTAATCGTTTTCAGAATATCATGTTAAAAGGTATCAATATTCAATAACCGCGACTGAGCTAGGAGAGTTGGCACGTTTAACATCCAGCCATTGTTGCAAAATTAAAGCGGCTGCCTTGCGATCAATTAAACCTTTATGGCGTGATGGAGAGCGGTTTTCAGCTATCAGCAGTTGCTCTGCTTGAAATGAAGTTAATCGCTCATCCATATATTCCACAGGCAAGTTTAGTGCTTTAGCAAGTCTTTTAGTAAATTTCTGAACTTGACGAGCCTGAAATCCTAGTGAGCCATCCATTGAATAAGGTAAGCCCATAACTAGAATTTGCACCTCACGTTCATTAACGATTTGTCGGATTTGCTCGACATCCTGCTCAAAAGATGTGCGCTCAATTGTAGTGATACCCGTGGCAATTAAACCCGTGCGATCGCATCCAGCCACACCAATCCGCTTGCGACCAAAATCTAGTCCCAAGGCGGAAATAAACGGTTTTGGTTGCTCTTGGGATATCACACTAATTCTCCTGCTGTCCATCTGCTGATTCAGTAATCGGCGATGTTTCTATGCCAGGGTTTTTTACCGGAAAGTTAATCGGTTCTGGCTTGATTGGCAGTGGTTTATCTGAGGATGGCAGCTTCCCTGGTTGTATCCATGACATTCCACCTGGTATAGGTTTACGAGTTGGTTGTAAACCTTGCAGCATATCAGTCCATTGGATTCCTTCTAAGGAGACGAATTTCGACTCTCGTAGCTTGTGCCACACAGAGCGAGACATCACTAATGTATGTTCTATGCGTTTTGCTCCAATTCGCTCCAAATATTCTTCTCGCTCTGCCTGATAGTCTGAGGAGGCTAATTGTAACCCTTGCTGGGGAAAATCTTGGGCAATACGAGCCAGTTGAGATAGTAATTCTGGATAAAGCCAGGTGTAAGCAGGATGAACTGTTAGCGTTGCAGCATGGGGAACTTCACCCTTGCGATCGAGTTGCACCTGAAAATAGCCGATCGCAGCTTTGCGTTGCGGTTCAAATACGTAACCACTGACTACTTCTGTTTTGGTCAGCCACTGCTTCACTGCATCAGTTAAAGCGCCAAACAAACTGGTTTTAAAGTCGCGGGTATTGCGGTCAAAAACCTGACGTACCAAAGGTGGCATCGATGCCGTATCTAGTTGATATAGCAACTGGGCATCAGCATTACTTATAGGCAAGAGGTTGGGCAAGTCTGGTTCTGCTTGTGCCAATTCAGCCAGTAATTCTGGTCCAATTTCCCAGTATGTCATTTCTGCTAGACGCTGGAATCCATTTTGTCGATATAATGCCAGCGCCTCTATGTCATTGATATTAACTTCCAGTAACCAAGTCCGAGCTTCCAGAATCGATTCAAAGCAATGACGCAAAAGTGGCGAACCAATTCCTTGTTTATCAACACCACGCTCTAGCAAGACTCGATCGATCCGCCAAGTGCTACGTGTGCGGTTAAAGGGTGACACTTGAATCATTCCTAAAAGTATCCGCCCTTGCTCTGCAACGAAAGCACAAAGGCGATACTGTAGCGGGTTAGGAAACCAACTTAAAAATTTGAGTAATCCATACCAGCGACGCAGCCTTTGCATCTGGCTGATGGCAAAACCTGCTCCCTTCGGAGTAAGGGCTGCTAATGACTCTTGAGTTATGCGCTCAATTCCGTCCAGATCCCGATATTGGACTGGTCGGATAATAACGCTGAGGTTTCTAGGAAGTAATGAAGTCATTTTTATTCGAGCCGCCATTTAGCCTTAACTAACTGCTCTTCAAAGGAAGGAACTTGCAATAATCTTAACTAGTTTCTGCTCTCTACTATTGTGCCAAAAGGGTGATTTTAGTAACTTAATACTTAAAAAGCAGAAAAAGCAGACCTTGTGAGAACACCATTGGCATTGACCCAACAACATCTGCCCTTATTTTATTTGAATTTTGATTAAAATTTGTATATATTTTATAACCCTTGCCGAGAAACTAGCTTTTCAAAGTTGGCTTGGGTTTGATGGAGTAATTGGTGGCGACTATCTACCAGTGTTTGCTTCAGCGTTGGAACAAGATTACGAGCTTGCAGAGTCATGTGAAGTTGCAAGTTGGCAACATATTCACTGAAATCTTGATTCATTTCATCTGCGCCCGCATCCGTTAATAAATTTGATTCCATTGCCACTGTGTTCTCCTGTGTTAATCCTATGCTGTCTCTCTTCATGACCAAAAATTATCACGTTGTTTGGACTAACTTCTTAATTTGCAATGAAGTTTAACGCTTATAGCAAGATAGCGTGTCCCTCAAAATCTTAAACCAACGCCACCTTGTACGGAGATAGCTGTACCACTGCTATCTCGGTAAGCATCAAAAGCAATAATGGCATTGCCAAAAAGGACAGTATTGCTATTTGGGATCATATAATCAATACCCGGTTGTAAGGCAAAACTTATTTTGTCGCCTACAGGAGAAGAATCACCACCACCAGCTAAAACTAATCCCGCACCCAGGTAGGCATCAGCTTGCCAGTTGAGGGGGATATCGTAAGAAACCGTTGGTACAACAGCCGTATTATTACCAATTAACACTTGAGCGCGGAGTGAAATTGGTGCTTCCAAAAGCTTGTAGCGCCCCGCGATTACTCCCCCCAATTGGATACCATCGGTAAAACCAACAGTGGGGCCAATACCAATATAACTGCCATAAGCTACTTGAGCTTGTGCTGGTTTCGTACTCACCAGACTCAAGACCAAACCAGCTCCCAAAACTGAAACCAAAGATGGAATATACTTCATAACCAACTCCTCACACCAATTTGTCATTAGTCATTAGTCATTAGTCATTTGTCATTGGGAAAGAGGAGGCAGAAGGCAGGAGTTCTAAAATGTTTGAATTTTGAATTTTGAATTTTGAATTTTGAATTGATTGCCCCCCTGCTCCCTCTCTCATTCTACGGGCAACGGGGATGAATCCCTCCTTGAGTACAAATGTATGCTAATTGCTTGGCATCTAAATTTTTGGCTTGAGAAAAATCAACCCCTTGGACTACGGCAGATACTGAGCCTAAATCTGGGGTTTGGACAAATTGATCTGCTGGATCTTGTTTGCTAGGAGCGAGAATTGCTCCTTTAAAATCTGCTCCAGCAACATTTGCCCCTCGTAAATCTGCAAGACTCAGGTCAGCATTTTGCAAGTTAACGTTTTCCATTTGAGCAGAACGTAAAACAGCACCAGTTAAACGAGTAGCGCTGAAGTTAGCATTGCTGAGATTAGCACGATCCAAATAAGCTCCTGATAAATCTGCCCCTTGCCAATCAGTGTTAATTAAGTTGGCAAAAGATAATTGCGTGCCGATCGCAGTGGCGCGACCTAAACGCGCTGCATACAGATTGGCTTCGTTCAATTTGGCATCGCCTAAATCAGCCCCAGTCAAGCTAGCTTTTTCCAAAACTGCGTTTCGCAGATCGGCTCCTACTAGTTGGGTGCTGTTGAGTTTAGCATCATATAGACGCGCGTTGGATAAGTTGGCTCTGTTAAGAGTGGCACGACTCAAATCGATGCGGTTCATCAAGACGCGACTGAGGTTAGCATCAGTAAGATTAGCTTGCTGCAACTGAGCTTGGCTTAAATCAGCCATTACATCGTCGTAGGTATCCCAGCGTCCATCTTCACCTACACTCCGAAAGCGGGTACCCTTAAAGCTGGCTTGGTTAAGATTTGCAGATTTAAACTTGACTCCTGATAAATCAAGATTGTCCAGTACCAAATTGAAGAAGGAACTTCCTGGAGTACCACTTTGACCTAATTGGGTTCTACTAAGGTCAACACCGTCGATTTTTTTACCGCTATAAACAGAGAGAATCTTGTTGATTGTTCGTTGGTTTCTTTGTAACCGACCTTGGCGTAATTCGCGCTCTTTGGTTGCAGTGCTACCTACAGATTCCAGTTCGCTCACCAAAAACTGATTCTTATTTTTAAGTTCCGGGATGGCTTGGGGCCCGACAGTTGTCAAAGCTTGTTGAATTGTATCCAGAAGGCTGGGGTCAGTTTCGCTAACTAATAAATCCGCCAGAAATTTAATGGATTGGGGGTCATTAAGACCACCCATAGCCAGAATTGCACTTTGGCGTTGCTCATTAGTCGCCCCAGAGTTGGGAGTCAATTGTTTGACAAGTTCGAGGAATTGTTGGCTGTTGATTTGCTTGGTTGCTCGCTGGGATTGTTGAATTTGGATATAAACTTGAGTGCCGATTAAAGTTGCCAACACAGCAGTCATACTCGTCAGCCCTACCCCGAACAAAGTCAGATTGGGATTTTGCTGTATTCGCCGCCACAAATTAGGTGACTGGCTGGTTCGATCTGCCGCTAATTCTTCTCCCTCTTGCCATTCTGCTTCTTCATTACCGTCAGCAGACTGAGCTTGTCTGTTGCTAGCTAAGATTGCATCGATTGTATAAGTACCTGCGAGTCGATCGTGGAGTGCGCGACGCCCTTGACGTGACGGTAAGCCAATCCCTTCACCCACAATCATTAATAAAGACAAAAATGTGAATAATCCTAAATTGGGAAAAGCAAAGCTGTAGCGCCACAGTAGATAGGCAATGGAAATGGGTACTGTCCAACGTCCAACTCCTTCTCTGATTGCAACTGCCCCCAATCCCGGTGGCTTCCCTTGCTCGTTGACAACCCGCACTTTTAACCAACGTTTAGGAATTGTGCTACCAGTCTTAGCTAATAAATACAATTGCCACCACGAGAGAGTTACAGGCGCTAACAAGGCGATTGTCCACAAAATATTAGTCGGCCATGCAACGTTACGGATGCCATAGCTCACAGGTAGAGCTAAAGGTCTGGCGATCGCTCTTTCAGTGACTACCAGCACGGGGTTAAGCGGTACTCGGTTGAGATCGCTTCTAGAATTGGCATAGACACCAAGGCCGAAGGGAATCAACCCGCTAGTCACCACTAGTGTGATTTCAGCCGCCCAAGCAGCAAAACGCCTACTTGCTAGCAGCAGCGAATTGGCTCTTTCCGATTTTTTTGACTGACCAGATTGATCGCTAGTTCTTCTGACAATTGGTGAGGTCATCGTATAATTTCCTTTGATATTATTTCTACGCCGCGATCGGCACAATTAAAATAGACTAAGCTCGTCAGCAAAAAGAAAAGCATATTGAAATAGGATTTAGGAGTTATGCAGCAGAATTTTGGAGTCTGAATGGGCTGCCCTAACAGAAATCAAATAGGCTTTATACCTAGTTTTGACACTTAGCTTGTGTACTTCAACTTCCTGGAAATCCTCTGTAAGTCAGAAGCCGTTTTTATTTCGGCTCCTAACTTTCATAACTTTGGGCAGAGTGCAAAGTAAATGCATATCAACTTATTGCTTACGTTGAAAGCTACCAGACACAAAAATTTTGTATCCAACATACACTAACACTGCCAAAAGTGCCAGACTGATTACAGATGCAACTAGTTTAAACACTGCTTGCAGTATCGCCAAGCCTACTAGCACCGTCACACCTGAAACTACCAGCTTTTTTGCCCCAGATAAGCTGTTGAACCAAATCTGAAACCGCTCCAGTTGCAAGTTGAAGCTGGCAAAAACAGACTGAGACGTTTGTTTTTGTTCTTGTGAAACCACCCCAGGCGGGGAATTAATCTCTGCGTCTAGCTGATTGAGACGACGCTGTAAGTCTTCTTCTGGTTGAGGATTCATCAATCTTTCCTAACTCATTAGCATACTTATTCAACAATAGACTAATCAAATTCTATTTTTGGTGGTTGTCTTTGTGATTTTAGCTAATGTCTGTGGATGCAAGACCTTTAGACATCAATTGTAGAGACGTTGCAATGCAACCTCTCTACATACACCTATCAAATCTTCACAAATAATCCTTAACTAACTAGTATTACTTTATACGGGAGTTTTTGGAACCAAGAGGAATTCCTGTCGTCTATATAGATCGGACTGAACAATATTGCTCTAAAAAAAATCTGGAGCATTAATTAAAATGAAGACTCTGAGGCTACTTGCAATTATTCCCACAGCTTTGGCGATGAGTTTGGCTTTCACTGAGGCTAATTTGGCACAGACACCAACAATTCAAATTGGTCGAAATTTCCAACCAGATCCACTGGTTTTGAAGGGAAAGTCTGGGGGAACTGTCAAAAGTAATTGTGGCAATATTACCACTGAACCTAGTCAAGTTATCCAAGTTACAGAGTCACTACCTTATTTGCGATTAACAGTAGAGAGTCAAGGAAAGCCAACACTCCTGATCGATGGGCCTGGAGGGCGCTTTTGTGTATTAGCAGATAGTTACTCTGGAGGTAAGTCAGAACTTTCTGGTTATTGGCAGGCAGGAAAATACTCGCTGTATGTGGGCGAACTATCCCAGCAACAGTATACTTACAACCTCTCAATCTCACAAAAAAATAAATAGTCATTAGTCATTTATACTTTGCTAATGACTAACGATCTTGACTATTCTTCCAGTGATTTAGCGGGAACTTCGACAGCAGTGACATCAATTGTGCCTTCTGGTGTGAAGCGCTGAAAATGACTATTTTGCACTAACAGTAATTCCTTACAGTTAGGACATTGCAACTGACTGTTATTTAAACCTGTAAATTCATATCCACAAACGGGACATTGATCGGCAACCAAGTTGCGTTGCAGCCACCAACGAAAGCCAAAAAAAGCCACAATAGGTGCTAACAACAGTAACCCGAAAATAATTAGCAATGAATTAACTAACCAACCCAAGCCCACTGATGCCAGCAGCCAAATAACTGCCAGCAGGGTGAGCCAAGGGCGGAGATTTAAAAGATTCAATTGAAATGACTTAAAGCTCATTTTTAATAAATTTCGTCCTGCTCTCCTTCTAGGATAGCGATTTTAGTCATTGGTCATTTGTCATTTGTCATTTGTCATTGGTCATTTGGACTCAAATGGACTTTATTACTGAGGATAGCAGCATTTTGTGTAAGTGCTGTTGAAAGGCATTTAAGCCAAACAGAGCGATCGCCTGTTCTCTTAGCCACTCTCCATCACATCGCTGGTCATCCCCTTGAAGCATTTCTATACAAGCTGCTGCTACAGCATCAGGATTGCGGTGTGGGACTCGCCATCCCAGTTTACCATCTTGCAAGGGGTCAGCGGAACCATCATCGTCACCAGATAACACCGGCACTCCACAAGCCATTGCTTCTAGATAAACTATGCCAAAGCCTTCTTGCGAAGGCATAATATAGGCGTCAGCAAGGCGATAATGTTCCATTAATTCTTCCGTGGCAACGAAACCAGCAAACACGACGCGATCGCTCACACCTAAATATGCAGCAAGTTTAGCTAATCGCGGTTGGTCATCGCCGCGACCAATTACCAAATATTGCACTTCTGGGAAAACTTCAGCGATTTGTGGTAATGCGCGAATGGTGACATCTACACCCTTGTAAATATCTCCTGACCATAACCGCGCTACTGTCATTAACACTTTCGCGCCAGTTAAGCCATACTTCTGGATTAATTCTGGTTGTTTGGAACCAGGAGTAAATTTATCTGCATCAATTGCACAAGGCATCATCTGTACCATGTTTGGGTTTAGACTATTGGCAACACAAGCGCGATCGCGGCTGTAGCGACTAATTGTCCAAATTCTCTCTGCTGATATCAGGGCACGACGTTCCTGATTTTTCAACGTTTCCCAGACCTCTTTGCCGTAAGTTAGCACGGTGTAAGGAATCCCCAAGGGCTGGCAAAGTGTTTGGATTAATACTGCTAAGTTAATGTGACCGCAGAAAACCTGCTGCGGACGGCTCTGCAACAGACATTTCAGTAAAGCTGCTGCCATTTGCAATCTCCCCAAATAGGGAGACTGATTTTTAAAGTAATGAAATTTTAAGTTCTCGTCTTCAAACGGATTTAAGCTATCACCACTATCTCGCAGCAAAAATACTTCTGCTTTGTAGTCTTGATCCAATGCCAAATAGGCGCGAAAAATATCTTTTATATAGGATTGAATACCACCTTCATGAGCAAAAATTTCTAAAAACACGAAGACATGGTTAGTTTGTTTATTAACTTTATTACCTAAATTCAGGTTTTTTGTCACTGTAGTGATTTGCATCTTAGATTATTTACACTTGCGATAAGGGCGCGATTGCACCGCTTTGTAACCGCTCCAAATCTGTTTTTACCATTTTTTCTAAAAGTTCCTCAAAGCTTACTTGGGGTTCCCAGCCGAGGTTTTTTTTAGCCTTGCTGGGGTTAGCTACTAGTTGAAAATGCTCATCTTGTCGCAACAAGCTAGTATTTAAAACTACATACTGCTTCCAATCCAAGCCGACAGACTCAAAGGCTGTGGCAACCAAATCTCTCACACTGTGTAGTTTACCAGTGCCAATCACATATTCTTCTGGTTCATCAACTTGCAACATTCGCCACATTGCCTCTACATAATCACCTGCAAAGCCCCAATCACGTTTGGCATCCAGATTACCCATTTCTAAAGTGTCAGTTAAACCCAATTTAATTGATGCAGCCGCCAAAGAAACTTTGCGTGTGACAAACCCAGGTGCGCGTAGAGGAGACTCGTGATTATATAAAATTCCGCTACAGGCAAATAGTCCATAGCGCTGTCTATGATGTACCATCGTCCAGTGAGCGTGCATTTTAGCCGCAGCATAAGGATTTTTGGGACGAAAAGCGGTTTCCTCATCTTGAGGCGAGAGGAATACATCGCCAAACATTTCTGAACTGCTGGCTTGATAAAATCTGGTAGACAAACCGACTTTTCGTACTGCTTCCAAGAGCCTAGTAGCTGTACCAGTTATTAAATCCAAAGTTCCCAATGGATCGTTCCAGGAGTCGGGTACAAAACTGGGAGCCGCCAAATTGTAAATCTCTTGAGGACGCAGTTGTTCAACTGCGGTCAACAGTGCCGCATTATCCCTCAAGTCAACCGTAAAAATTTCTACTTGATTTGCCAGTATTCCCAGTTTTGTTAAATTAGGTTGTCGATGTGGGGGTACTAATCCGACAACTCGATAACCACGGTTGAGGAGCAAATGGCTGAGATAGTAGCCATCTTGACCAGTAATTCCTGTAATTAGGGCTGTCTTAGTCATAATATTTTGTTCCCCTATTCTGTCTATCTCTTTAATCACGAAATGGCACTTGTTGGAGAACAAATATTAAGACTCTCAACACTGCTGACAAATCTTAACAAGGCAGCTAGTGTAGGTCGAATGCTATTTTTACTATATTCACTAGTTCTTTTTATACAAGAACTTTACTGAAAAATTTACAAAAAAATCATAATTACGATCGGCAATTTCACGTAAAAAATATATTTCTCCAATTTAAATAACCTTGAAAAAGGAGTATACTTTTATCAATCAAATAACAATGTATTTTAACAAAAACCGCTTCTGTTTGAAAGTTTGTAGCTCAATTTGGGGCAATGTCTTCATTAGCTTGATGACGGCTATATAGAAGTTTTATTTGTTTGCCTGCTAAGTACAAGAGAGTGTTGTAGAGAAGAAAAGCCCTCGTTTTTTTGTCGAGACTCCTTCCCTACGATCACTCCGATCGCAAGCCAAAATTGACATCAGAATTATTCTTTCCTTTAGCCTTGACTATTTCACTGTTACTTTTGTGCTTCTACAGAGTACTTGACAATGAGTAGGCAATTTCTACCATCCGCACCACGTTCGTATACAACCTTGTCAGCCAACCGCCTCAGAAGAAACCATCCATACCCACCTACTTGCAGAGTACCTGGGGCTGGCTCTACGATCGCATCAGGATTGAAAGGTTTTCCATAATCCCAAATTCTAATCTCTAGTCGGTCAATCCACAGATAAACGTTAATTTCAATGATTGTTTCTGGCGGTAAAGCATGATGAGCGTGACGAACAGCATTGGTAAAGCCTTCTGCTAATGCTAAATTGAGGCGATCGAGTTGGGTTTTTGACCAGCCAAGTTGAGACAAGTGTTGCAGACAAAATTGCTCAAACCATTCTTGCACTTGGTTTAAGAGCCTGAGTTCGCTCTTAACCGTCAGATGGTCTTGCTGCACTATACTAAGCATTCACTGTGAATTGAATATAAGTAAACCCAAGTTGCTAGTTATTAAATTCTGCGCTATTCGCAAAATTTCTCTGACATAAAAAAATCTAAATTGACATATTCTATGTACCAAAATACAAAACATGAATGATTTTGGCATTGACGAGGGTTGTAACTAGCAACTTACGTTAAGTAAGTAAGAAATGTTTGTATTTGTTGACTTTTGATGATTTGAGATTTTGGAATAGCTTTTCTATCCAAAACTGCAAATCCCAGAAGCAATCTGAACTCTTGAAGAAGAATACAGAATAAAGAATTCAGAATGGGCTAAACCTTAGCTATCCGCTAACAGAAGGAAATCAGTGAGGGATACACTGGGGGATTTGGCTACAGATCCAACACTATCATTGTTGACCGCTAAAAAAAGGATATTTAGTGGGGAACTTAAACCCATTTATGCAGACAGTATCTATAAGACGCTATGCATAACTTGTTTTCCCGTAAGATACACGGACTCAGTTTGGGTGGCGTTATCCGCTTTTTCGTTCACAATTTAATTCTGTTAGCTCTCTTCGGGGCGTTTAGCCCATTCTGGCTTCTGAATTCTGAATTCATTTCCTGTTAAAATTGACGCCTGTTGATTGTTTTCAAAAGCACATCTGCATCTGCTCTTGAAACTCACAGGCGTCAAAGAACTTTGTGGTGACTAATTTAGAATAGTCCCAAGGTCAAAGATTTATCCAATGGCAAAGCAGCACCAATACCTAGCCACAAGGTGACAAGGGTACCAAAGAGGAATACTGTGGTTGCGACTGGACGACGGAAGGGGTTTTGGAACTTATTCACGTTCTCAATAAAGGGAACGAGGATTAGACCTACTGGTACAGAACCCATTGCTAACACTCCTAAAAGTTTGTTAGGAAGCGATCGCAAAATTTGGAAGACTGGATATAAGTACCACTCTGGCAAAATTTCCAATGGTGTAGCGAAAGGATTTGCTGGTTCACCTGTCATTGCGGGATCTAGCACGGCTAGAGCCACAATCGCTGCGAAGGAACCCATGATCACAATTGGAAAGACGTAAAGTAAGTCATTTGGCCAAGCGGGTTCACCATAGTAGTTGTGACCCATGCCTTTAGCGAGTTTGGCTCTTAACTGAGGATCGCTCAGGTCAGGTTTTTTTTGTGTTGACATTTTGAAATGTGCTCTCTTGCTTAAGTTAAATTAAAGCATTTGTGAAAGCTATCAGCTACTAGGCAACCAAAAGGCGAGAAACAGCGTTTCTGTATCTACAGTCATCCGCCTGAAGTTTTCTACAGCTTTACGCTCCAGATATAAGTATTTGTTTTTTGGAACTTATGTGCAATTAATTTCTTGTGTTTCATAAGTTTAAAACAAACAACTCGATCTGAAAACTGACAAATGTTGCCTTTCGCTAATAGCTGAGATTACAAAGGCCCGGAAATGCCTTGCTTGCGGATCATCAAGAAGTGAAACAGCATGAATACTGCAATCAACCAAGGCAGTACAAATGTGTGTGCGCTGTAGTAACGAGTTAGTGTTGCTTGACCAACACTGGAACCACCGCGCAATAGGTCGGAAATCAGAACTCCAACCACAGGAATTGCTTCTGGTACGCCGCTAACGATTTTCACAGCCCAGTAGCCAACTTGATCCCAAGGTAGAGAATAGCCTGTAACTCCGAAGGAAACGGTGATCACAGCTAGGATTACACCACTTACCCAGGTCAATTCGCGGGGCTTTTTGAAACCACCAGTGAGATAAACCCGGAAGACGTGCAAAATCATCATCAACACCATCATGCTGGCAGACCAGCGATGAATGGAGCGAATTAGCCAACCGAAGTTTACATCAGTCATGATGTACTGCACTGAGGAGAAAGCTTCAGTAACTGTTGGCCTGTAGTAGAACGTCATGGCAAATCCAGTAGCAAACTGGATAAGAAAGCAAACCAGGGTAATTCCACCCAGGCAGTAAAAGATATTGACGTGGGGAGGGACGTACTTGCTAGTAACGTCTTCGGCGAGTGCCTGAATTTCCAGGCGTTCCTCAAACCAGTCGTAAACGTTAGCCATACAATCTCAAGTTCCTAAAAGTCGGTTGCGGTTGATAAATCCCGAAGTTCTGAATCGGCAGAAGCCTTCGCTCAGACTTCTCTCCCAATTAACAATTTTGGGATTTTAGTAAAGAGGAGTTTTTTTTCTTTGCTTTTTAGCTTTCAGTGTGCTAAGAGACTTCAGAAACTTTACACTCTGTAAAGATGGAATATATTGCGATCTCTTTACGCCCCTACACACAAAATGGTGGACACAAAGTAGATTTTATCCTTTGGTGAGTGGATACGATGCATCAGTTGACTGAACAACTTGATGAGAAAAATGCACCACTTCTATAAAAAAAGTAACATAATCGAGAGATAGATTTCATCAACAACAGAAGAAGTGGGCATTATCTAGGCAATTTGGGTTGAGGTGGAATTGATAATGGGGTTCATGAATAAACAAGTCTTTCGGGTTGGATTTTCATTGTTAATGGCGGTTTGCTTGGCGTTGGGTACGCTCACTCAGCCATCGCTGGCTTTGACTGGAGAACAAAAGCTGGTTTCGGAAGTTTGGCGAATTGTTAATCGTACTTATCTAGATGAGACATTTAATCATCAAAACTGGGCGGCTGTGCGGCAAAAGGTTCTAGAAAAACCACTGCCAGATTCAAATGCCAGTTATGAGGCAATTGGGAAGATGCTCAAGAGCCTCGACGATCCTTTTACCCGCTTTTTAGATCCAGAACAGTACCGCAGCTTGCAGGTCAATACTTCTGGGGAACTGACTGGGGTAGGATTGCAAATTGCCTTGAATTCTGAGAATGGGAAGTTAGAAGTAGTGGCTCCTATCGCCGGTTCACCGGCAGATAAAGCGGGGATTCGACCACGCGATCGCATTCTCAAAATTGAAGGTGTTTCCACAGAAAATCTCACCCTTGATGAAGCTGCTACCAGAATGCGCGGCCCCAGTGGCAGCCTTGTGACTCTCGTAATCGAACGAGACGGAGAGGCAGAAACGGAAATTAGACTGACACGCGATCGCATTGCCCTTAACCCTGTGGTTTCAGATTTGCGTGTTTCTGCTGAGGGTACACCCATTGGCTACCTACGTCTTACACAATTTAATGCCAACGCTTCAACAGAGTTGGCACACGCTATTTCTAGTCTAGAAAAAAAAGGCGCTGCTGCCTACATTCTAGATTTACGAAATAATCCTGGGGGATTATTGCAATCAGGAATTGAAATTGCCCGTCTCTGGTTAGATTCTGGCACTATTGTTTACACTGTTAACCGACAAGGTATTCAAGGTAGTTTTGAAGCCTTTGGGCCAGCTCTGACGAAAGATCCTCTGGTGATTTTGGTAAATCAAGGAACTGCCAGTGCCAGTGAGATTCTTGCTGGCGCACTCCAAGATAACGGTCGTGCCGAGTTGGTAGGCGAGACTACCTTTGGCAAGGGATTAATTCAATCCTTGTTTGAATTATCAGATGGTTCGGGTTTAGCAGTCACAATTGCTAAGTATGAAACTCCTGAACACCGGGATATTAACAAACTAGGTATTAAGCCAGATAAAGTTATTTCCCAACCAGCCATTAACCGCGAACAGATTGGTACTGAAGCGGATTTGCAATATCAAGCCGCTGTGGAACTTTTGAAGAAAAACTCGGTGGTAGCGGGGAAAGCTTGAAGAAGGGTACAAAGATACAAATCAGATGGGGGTTCAGACTCCATCTGAATACCATACTTAAGAAAGCTAAAATTTAATTATACCGATAACGGTAGCTGAATCACAAATTCAGTTCC
Source organism: Nostoc sp. DedSLP03 (assembly GCF_034530815.1). NCBI lineage: Bacteria > Bacillati > Cyanobacteriota > Cyanophyceae > Nostocales > Nostocaceae > Nostoc > Nostoc sp. DedSLP03. Next base: position 23,307 of record NZ_JAVRCK010000026.1, on the reverse strand, counting down.
TTCTCCAAGTTTAGAATTCACTTCGATCGCTTTGCCATGTTTTTATATAATAATTTGATCGGCAATGCCTGCTGCAAGCCGATGAAGCGTCTACGCCAATCCCAATCCTCCTGTAAGTAATTTGTAGAAAGTTACGCCGAGTGACAAGAGCTAAAAATTATACTGGAATTTCAATGATAAATTCTGTTCCCTTACCCAGAACTGAGTTGAAATGCAATTTTCCGTTGTGGATCTCTTCAACGATTTGACGAGCGATCGCAAGTCCTAATCCCGTGCCTTTACCGACAGCTTTTGTCGTAAATAAATGGTCAAACATTTTTTGTTTGACTTCTTCCTCGATACCCTTACCATTATCAGCGATTGTAATTTTCACTAAATTATTTTCTACTGTAGTGGTAATTGCAATGCAGTTGGGATTTGCTTTAATTTCGTCAAAACTTCGACCAATATTCGATTCCTCCAAGGCATCAATAGCATTTGCTAGTAAATTCATAAATACTTGATTTAGTTGTCCAGGGAAACACTCAACTTGAGGTAAAGTGGTGTATTCAGTTATCACTTCAATTGCTGGACGTTGATCGTTAGCCTTGAGACGATGTTTCAAAATTAAAATCGTGCTGTCGATGCCTTGGTGAATATTAAATGGTACTTTATAATCTTTATCGGCACGCGAGAAAGTTCGTAAACTGGTGCTGATATTTTTCAGGCGATCGCACGCCATCGACATGGCATCAATCATTTTAGGCAAGTCTTCTAAGCTATAATCCAAGTCGATTTCTTCGGCATGGTCTTTGATTTCATCACTTGCATTGGGTAAGCTTGATTGATAGAGTTTTAAGTGTTCAATTACATCTGTAAAAGTAGGTTTAGCTTGTTTGAGACTAGCAGCAATAAAACCGAGAGGATTATTCATTTCGTGAGCGACACCAGCAACTAAATTCCCTAGTGCAGACATTTTCTCACTTTGCACCATTTGTAATTGGGCGTTTTGCAAATCGGTTAGCGCTTGTTCTAAATCAAGTGATTTTTGCTGCAAGGCAAGTTCAGCAAGTTTGCGTTCGGCTTCAAGCCGCGCCCTTTCGCTAATATCTCGCATGACAACTACTGCACCGAGTTTATTACCTGAAGCATCGAAGATCGCTTGTCCGCTAGCTAACAAAATTCTCCTAGAGCCATGTTTCGGTGCAATTACCATTTCCGCATTTTCGACGATTTCTCCTTGCAAGGCGCGAAATAAAGGAATTTCCGTGGTTGATAGAGGTGTTTGACCATCAGGTTGATAGAGATCGAAGTGTTCTGCCCATTGTTTTGGTGGTAATGATTCTACTGGTAGACCATGAAATTCACAAGTTGCTTTGTTAAATAGAGTCAATTTGCCACTTGCATCGCAAACAACAATTCCATCAGTAATATTGTGAATGATGGCATTTAAAAATTCTCTTTCTTTGGCTAGAGATGCTTCGGCCTGTTTGCGATCGCTAATATCAATTACTACCCCATCCCATACAATTGCCCCATCGGCTTGTCGCTCTGGCCGAGCCGCAGATTGAATCCATTTCACGGTTCCTGAAGGCAGGATAATCCGCCATTCTTGCTCAAAGGGTGTGAGATTTTGGGCAGAGTAAGCGAGCGCTTGGGCAATAGCCGGGCGATCGTCAGGATGATTCATGGCGTAAACGCTATGCGTCCCTGCCATTACCAACTCTGGCTCTAAGCCATATAAGTCGAGACAGCCAGAACTAACGTAGGGTGTTGAAGTTGAACCATCCACCTCCAGACGGAATTGGTACACCATCCCAGGAATATTATTTGCCAAATTTTGGAAGCGGATTTCACTTGCCTGCAATTTTACCAGAGATTGTGCCAACTGTTGCGCATAATTCTGAGAATTTTCGTAAATTCGGGCATTTTCCAGAGAAATTGCGGCTTGGGCACAAAGCAAGTTCAGCAGTTCGACGCGATCGCTTGTAAAAGCTCCGGTTGCCAAATTATTTTCCAGGTACAATATGCCCAACAACTTACCCTGATTCAAAATCGGGCTGCACAAGATACTCTTGGGTTGCTGTTGCTGAATATACGGGTCATTGATTAATTGCGGATGCACCGTGGCATCAGTAATTACTGCTGGTTGTAAGTTGCGTTTGACGTTATTAATTAAGTTAACTGGTACATCAACTGAGTCTTCAACAGGCTGTGGGTTGAATAACATCGGGTAAAAATCAACTTTGGCAGCTTGGTTCTGTAGACTGCTCAGGGAAAGTTGTGCTAAAGCCTGAACTAGCAACCGCTCTGACTGCAAAAGCATAAATACACATTTATCAGCTCCAGCATTTTCAATGACGATATGCAGCAAAGCTGAAAGCAGTTTTTCAAGTTCGATTTCCCTAGAAAGAGTTTGGGAAGCTTTGAGAATGGTAGCTAAATCTAAAGCAACAGAGACGTTGCTACTATTGGAAGTGGCGGAACTGGTGGAGGTAACACTCTCCAAGATGAAGATAGTTTCGTTAGTTGAGAAGGGAGAACGGGTTTGCTCTAAGATGGGGGCGAGGAGTTGAGAATAGCGTCGTTCCAAATCGGCGACTTTGGCTTTAGCGCCCCAACGAGCATAGCCATAGTAGGCTTGGGTCATATATGACTGAGCAATGCGCTCTTTAGACCAATTGAGGTAGAATTTAGCGGCCAGTTCATTGGCGAGGGCTTCTTCTTGGGTGTAGCCGTGTTCTTTGGCTAGAGTTATGGCGCGATCGTACAAATCTATTGCCTCTGATTTCTGCCCTAAGACTCGGTATCGGTCGGCTTCAACTAAATAAAATTTGTGCAGGTAATTTTCTGGAGCATGGTCAGCCCACTTTTTCATTTTTTCCTGATTTTTAGCCACCCGTTGCAGAATGTTTTGCTGTTGTGCCTCACAAACCTGAGAATAGATTGCCAGATGGGCTAGAGAATCATAGGTGTAGCAGAGCGGAACTATGAATAAGCCTGTAGCACCACCTATATAGTTTTCAGCGGCGATCGCGGCTGACACCGCCAACTCAAACTTGCCAAACATGTAACACAGACCAAGTTGGTTGGCATAGAAATAATACAGCGCAGTTTGATCGCCCGATCGCTGGAGGGCTGGCACAATTTCCTCTCGATTAAAGGCATTTCCAGTCAGCTGCCAAGGTTCAGCAGAATCGCCAAGCATATTCAAAATTGGTTGCTGAAAAACGGTCAGATGGCTGGTAAGACCTTCTTGGTTGAGCTGCCCAAGCTGATCTCGGAAGGCAGCGCTCTCTCGGTTGAGATCGCTTAATTCTTTGCCCAGAAACCAACAATATGAGATGTAAATGAATCCGCAAATAGCAGCTGATTCTAAATCTCCCGTTTCCAATCCAACTTCGTAGCCTTCCCGGAGAAATGGTAAGGAGTTCTTGAGCGGCTCTTTCCAATGCCACACGCAACAGTAAATTCCGACATAGACTCTGGATTTCAATTCTTTGGCATTGAAATGTTCCAGCAACAAGTGTGCTAGTTGTGCAAACTCATACCCAAAGTCAATCTCTCCTGTCATCCCACAAAGTATCATTCCATAGTAGCCATAGCCAATTGCCGAAAATGAGCTATTGCCATATTGAACGGATAAATTGACCTGTTCGACGACAATAAACGGTAACAGCGCTGGAGTGACAACAAAAGCAGCAGAAGTGACAGCGGCAAGAATCCGTACAACTGCTAACTTGTTAGGATCTGTCATTTGGGGCAAATTGATTAAATCCAGCGGTTGCCTTCCAGCCAAAATGGATTTAGTCGTCTCGAATGCTTTGGCAATATCTGATTGACTGGGTTGCTTTGGAAGGCTGTTTCCTAGACGCTCTACAATCTTCAGGGCAATCTCTACTGCTTCTATAAATTGATGTTGGGCTTGAGCAGCTTGAATTTGAACTTCATAGACCTTGACCGTATCCAACAGATTTCTAGAGTGTTCTATTATGACTGCGGCCAATTGTGTCATCTGTTCAAAGTTGCCGCTCAGGTAAGCGGCTTCAGTGGCAGCTTCATAGAGGGCTAAGGTTAACTCATACTGCGTTTGCCACATATCTTCAGTTAACAAGGCGATGCCTGTAGTGCAATACTCAGATGCAGCTGTATAGGCAGTTGTAACTCTGGCTTTTTGTCCAGCTTTCAGATTGAGTTGGGCGAGTTCTATTTGCTTAGATAAATCGACAATTAGGGATTTGCCAATATTAAGTTGGTTAACAATTTCAAATAATTTTTCGTCTTGTTTGCTAACAGGTGTATGAGTCAGTAATAGTTGCCCAATTTTGAGGTGAGCGATCTGTTTTTGTTCCTCTGGAATCAGGAAATAAGCAGCTTGCTGGACGCGATCGTGCAAGAATTTGTAAACCGTCATTTGTCCTTCGTCATTTGTCATTTGCAAATGACCGATCGCCAATGAGGAATCCTGATAAAACTTGTAAATTTCATTGGTAGGAATGATAAATCCTTCTTGCAATGCTTTCCACAAGTCTGAAGCGGTTTCTGCCTGCGACTTTTCATAAACGATCGCTAACGTCGCCAAATCGAACTGATTGCCGATACAGGCTGCCAGTTTCAGAACATTTTGAGTGATGTTGGGCAATTTTTGAAGTTGTTGTGCCATAAATTCCACCACATCATCAGTCAGAGCCAGCGATCGCACTTGCGCTACATCACACTGCCAAAAACCTGCCTCCCAATTAAAGGTAATCAGCCCATCCTCATGTAACGCTTTCAAAAACTGAGTTGTGAAAAAAGGATTGCCTTTGGCTTTTTGATAAACCAACTCTGTCAACGGCAGTGCTTGTTTTGTTGCACAACTGAGCGAGTCAGCGATCAAATGGTTCACATCTGCTTGACTTAAGGGAGCTAGGTTCAAGGTTTTGATGCCAGAAGAAGTTTTTTCAATTTCATCTAGCGTCAACATCAGTGGATGAGCCGCAAACACCTCGTTATTGCGGTATGCGCCAATAATGAATAGATAGCTGCAATCGTTCTGAGACATTAACAACTTCAGCAAATTCAGCGATGCCGAATCTGCCCACTGCAAGTCATCGAGAAATATTACCAACGGATGCTCTCTGGTCGCGAACACCTGAATGAACTTTTGGAACAGCAGATTGAAACGGTGTTGTGCCGCACCGCCTGATAGTTCAGCGATCGCAGGCTGTTTGCCGATCAGCTGCTCCAGTTCAGGAATCACCTCGATCAGGACTTGCCCATTCTCTCCAACTGCCGCTAAAATCTTGCTCTGCCATTGCTCCAGTTGAGTATCGCTTTCCCTAAGCAACTGTCCCATCAAATCGCGAAAGGCTTGTACAAAAGCAGACAGAGGAATGTTGCGGTTGAACTGGTCGTATTTGCCCTTGATGAAGTAGCCGTTCCAGCGGACAATCGGTTTATGCACTTCATTGACGACTGCGGTTTTGCCAATACCAGAAAAACCTGCCACTAACATCAGTTGGGAGCCACCATTGGCAACATAACCAAATGCTTCTAGTAACGTTTGTACCTCCGATTCCCGTCCGTAGAGTTTTTCGGGTATCAGAAAGCGATCGCTGATATCTCGCTGTCCTAAATCAAACCAGGTGTGTTTGCCTGTTTCTCGCCACTGTTCTAAGCAGGTAACAAGGTCATGTTTAAGTCCTAGCGCACTTTGATAGCGGTCTTCGGCGTTCTTCGCCATCAGTTTGCGGACAATTTCGCCCAGCATCAAGGGCAATTTGGGGTTGAAATCGCACAGGCTAGGTGGAAGTTTTGCAATGTGGTAATGCACCAACTCCATCGGTTCATAGGACTCAAAGGGCAATTTTCCACTCAGTAATTCAAAGAAAGTCACACCTAAAGAATAGAAGTCACTGCGGTAGTCAATGCCTCTGTTCATCCGTCCGGTTTGCTCTGGCGACAGATAGGCTAGCGTTCCCTCTAGTCCATTGAGGCTCTGAAGTTCCTGGGTTTCTCGTGGTAAGAGCGAGGCAATACTAAAGTCAATCAGCTTGATTTGGTTCGTGTCAGGGTGAATCAGGATGTTGGCTGGCTTGATGTCTTTGTGAATGACGCGCTGTTGATGTAACTGGTGTAAGATTTCTAGTAGTTGCAGAGCAATGGGTAAGAATTGCTCTAATGTCAGTATTTTTCCTTGAGTAAATTGCCGCAAGGAAACACCACCAAAGTCTTCCATGACTAAGGCATAGCCATTATGATGGGCTTCTAGGCTGTAGGGTTTGATAATGCCGGGAATATCTAGATTTTTAGCGATCGCATATTGGTTGCGAAACTGGACTAATTCGCTAAAAGTTGGGTATTTTCGTTTTAAGAGTTTGATGACAACTGGTAGGCGATGCCTGCGGCGGGCTGCGCCTACGCATTCTCGAATTGCCCGATACACTTGAGTACGAGAACCTGAATAAAGCTGCTCGATGATTTGGCAGCCAGCAATCCTTAAAGTTCCATCAACTTTTGCGCTCATAAACTTTTACGAAAATCTCTTTATACTAGTGTTATAATTCCCGCTACCATAAATTGGGTAACAACCATTAGAAAAGTTACATTGGTATAGGGCACTGGAGCCAAAGAGTAGGAAGGCAAACACCTTTTTGTAGATGTGGGGAAGGCATTTTGATGATTTTCCAAAGTAGTATCAGAACTCCGTCAAAGAGTTTTTGATCTGACAAAGAAAGGCATGAGGCAACATTAAAAAAGTATTAAGAAACTTCCAAATAAAAATATCTCAAAACTGATGCAAAAATTCTTTCTATTTCTTCTCTTTTTGTGTTCTCTGCGCTTGGAGTGGTAGCCTGCGGCTTCGCCTTTGGCGTTTTCGTAGAGTAGCCGCTTTTCTAAGAACGCGAACAGTGTGTCGCAGAGAGACGCTTTACGTAGCTTGCTTCTTTGTAGAAGTATGCGTCTGCGTTTATTTGGATAATTTATTTCTTGGAAATCTCTAATTTAGTTAGTGAGTGGCAGTATCTAACGCGCGCGATCGCATTTTTCAGTAACTATGTGCTACTCCCATAAATCATATTGACTGTGTTATTTTAGTCTGGTTTAAACTCAAAGATTTAGCTTATAAAACTGGTCAAAATATTTATCAAATTATTTATCTTTGCAATTAAAAGTCAAGACGTTATCATGTTTATCGCCTAGTTGTTTGGCGCGCAGGACAACATAGCCGCGCCATTGCTTGTGACACTTGCGTAAGTCCTGTTAAAAATCAAATAGATTTCCTAATTTTTACTATTTGAATTTAGATTTAATTTGGTGGTAATTCTAAACTCATTTCACCCAACAATCCCTTACGAAAATCTGTTAAAAGTTGCCTTGCTGCTCGCTCTACATCACCTTTGTAACGATGCTCTGCCAAGGCGTGTAAATAGATATCTCCGGTGTCTGATGTGGAATCGAGTTGATAACGAGACTGTAATGGTTTTTTTGGTAATAAATCTCCTGCTACAGCTTCTAAATAGTTGAGTAAATCCACTAAGGCTGCTGCTACTAGCTGGTTATCGTAAGATGCTTCACCGATATCATCACAAATAGCTAATTTCAAGGCTGCGTCTTGGTCTTCTAATCTTAAAGGGATGACACCAGGAGCATCAAGCAATTCTAAATGTTCGGAAATTCGCACCCAGCGTAGTTGGCGAGTTACCCCAGGACGAGCTGCACTTTCCACAACTCGCTTTCCCAACAGGCGGTTAATTAAAGCTGATTTACCGACATTGGGAAAACCAATCACCACAGCTCGGACTGGACGGGGTAACATCCCGCGATCGCTTCTTCTTTGATTGAGTTCTACCCCAGCAGCTTGCGCTGCCCGCGCTACTTCTGCTATACCTTTACCATGTTGAGCGTTGGTAAAATAAGGGACTTCTCCTTGACGTTTAAACCAATCGATCCACAGCGATCGCATTTGTGGTGTAATCATATCTACTCGGTTAAGTATCAACACCCGTTTTTTACCTTCTACCCACTCACCTATTTGGGGATGGTGAGTTGCTAAGGGAATCCGAGCATCTCGTACCTCAAACACCACATCTACACGCTTTAGCTGTTCTTTGAGCTTCTTTTCAGCTTTCGCAATATGACCTGGATACCATTGAATCAGGTTTAATCTATAGTTTTGAGTTATAGCCATTTTTTTATTTGTCCTTTGTTATTTGTTTTTTGTCCTTTGTCATTAGTCATTTGTCCTTTGCAAATGACCAATGACTAATGACTCCCTCTAGCAGCTTGATGTAAAATCAGACGATTGCCATCAGGGTCATAAGCATATATTTCTCTGCCGTGGGAAGCAATGGAAATATCTCCTGATGGAGGATAGCCCAAAGCAGTTAGGTGAGCGATCGCATCTTCTAAGTTACTTACTTCTAAACACAAACTTATCTTACTTTTGGCGATCGCTTCAAATTCTGATTCGTTTGTGTTCTTTGGTTTAAAAATACCTAATCGCATACTAACTAAATTAAACTCAGCATAAACATTCGGAATCAAAATAACTGGCTTTTGCTCCAGCAAGTTGGTATAGAAATTCACTAACTTCTCAAAATTAACTGATGCTATGGTGACAAATGCGTTAGTGTACTGGAAACCCATATTGGCTTTAAATTAGTTGATTTTTTTGCTGAAGAAGTGCGATCGCCATCAAAAAAGATTTTCACTTTTCTAAAGTTATTACACTCAGCGCTTGTGGCGGTGTCGAATCTGGTTTGAGCTTTAAAGGGAGTGTCGATGGTTTAAGCGAATTTGAGTAGAAATAAAATCAAGATAATCAGTTATCTATGCAAAAATCTGCTGTAAATTTAAAACAAAACCAGGGAGAACATCTTCACCCGACAAATTTGTGGAAGATTGTAAAACTTCAGGTACCAGATTTGGGCGATAAATTATTACTTGTTTCTCTTTAGGATTAATTAACCAACCCAGTTGTAAGCCATTTGCTAAATATTCTGTCATTTTGGCTTTAGTATCTTCCACATCATCAGTTTCAGAAACTAATTCCACTGCAAAATCAGGACACAAAGGAAGAAATTTCTTTCTTTGTTCTGGAGTAAGAGCATCCCATCTTTCTATCCTTATCCAAGAAGCATCAGGTGAACGAGTTGCGCCATTTGGCAGTTTAAACCCAGTAGAAGAATCGAAAGCTTTTCCGAGCTTGTTCTGTCTGTTCCAAACTCCTAAATCAAGATACAGTTCAAAATTACGGTTTCCCGTTTCTCCCCCAGTAGGTGACATGATAATTAATTCCCCTTCACCAGTTAACTCTAGTCGTAATTCTTTATTCACAGCGACAATTTGTGCAAATTCCTCATCAGTAAATTGCAGATTAGCAGGTAATTGTAAGGTTAAAGCAGTCATAATTAATTACGCTCCACAAAAATCCTAGTTGCATCAAATCCATGTGCTACTAATAGAGAAGATTAACATCTACCTCTACTTTAAGAATTTCTCCAACAAATGCCCCATTGTTTGATTTTTTAAAACAATTTTGAGGTAGGTAATAGGGGTGAGAGACTAATGGCACGAAGAAAAGATACAGCCCTTGCTCTGACTGGTTAAGAGCCTCTAGGCAGGAAACCCATTCTGGAAGGGCTGCCGCCTCCAGTAGCTTGACAAGAGGCAGAGCCTCTTTTAAAAGATTCCCAGCCTCCAGGCTAGGAACAAGATGATACAAGCCTTTGGGCTTTACAAGCGTGCCATTCGGGTGAGAGACTGAATGAGAAAACAAAACCTGTAGTGTAGCGTTATATCAATCACCACATACGTACACTAATTTTTGTATTCCAGACTATCCATTGCGATTCTGTCTCATAGGGTAAATTAGGTTTAGCCTATGAGAGAAAATGACCTCTCGATTTTGTGGTTTGTCTGTAAAGGTAACGAGCGCGGAGGGATTTGAACCCCCGACCCACAGAACCGGAATCTGTTGCTCTATCCACTGAGCCACGCGCCCTCATTCTTCAATATTATAGCACGTCTGCGATCAAATTCGCAGCTTTAAAGATAATTAGCTGGGTCTACGGGTGTACCATTGCGACGAACTTCAAAGTGGAGGTGGGGGCCAGTTGAGAAACCTGTGGAACCGACAGCTGCGATCGCTTGTCCGCGTTCAACTGCTTGTCCCTCAGAAACATATAACTCGCTGGTATGCCCGTAGAGTGTAGTCATACCATTGCCGTGGTCGATAATTACCGCTCTGCCATAACCACCATACCAGCCAGCAAAAATTACTGTTCCTGAATCGGCTGCTCGAATTTTACTACCATAGCTGGCGGCAAAATCTAACCCGGCATGAAAGCGACGATAGCCAAGAATTGGGTGTATCCGCCAGCCGAAGGGACTGCTAGTAGGAGCATCGCTAGGATATGCCATTATACCAGTTCCCCGAATGATGATACTTGTTCGGCTGTTGGTTTTTGCTTGGGCTTCTGCTACCTTTTGTTGAATCAAGACTTCTAGATTTTTGGATTCTCTTTCTAGCTGATTTTGCGCTGCTTCCAAGGCGAGGCGATCGCTATTCAGGCGTTGAATCAATTCTGATTGCGATTGCGCCTGGGTTTGATAATCAGCTTTTTGTGCCAACAGTTGCTCGCGAATTAAGCCAATTTCGTTTTTTTGCTGTTCTACTTCCGTTTTTTGTTTATCGATTGAGTTTGCTTGGGTGTTGAGTTTTACCAAAATTTTCTGGTCTGCTTGAAACACTAACTTCAACTGATGACGACGGCTGAAAAAGTCGCTGATATTTTCACTTTCGAGCAAAACTGCCCATCCCGCAAAAGCAGGCGATCGCTGGAGGTAACGCAATCGTGCTACTGTTGCGATTTGCTGCTCCTGATACGAACGTTCTGCCACATCTAAATCAGCTTCTAATTGCTGGAGGCGTTGGCTAGCAAGTTGTAATCGTGATTCGCTCTCTTGAAGATAGCTATCTGTAGTTTGCAAATTTTGCTTCAAACCAGTGAGGTGTTTCTGCGCCTCTTGTTGGAGATTAGTTAAGCGATCGCGCTCTCCAACTACACCCTGATGCTGCTGGTTCATTTGTTGCTGCTGTTGTCGCAGAGTCTCAATAGACTCTGTAGATGTTGCGTCGGCTGGAATTAATGCCAAACAAATCCACAAAATACAGCAAAATGCAATAGATAAACAGCAATAAATCTGCTTTTTTTCTAGAAATCGCCCTCTCATAGTGCGAACCTAATTAAAACGATGCTTTCAAACACTATGAGGATTATTCCCAAAATCTGATTCACTTACTCCAACGCATTATCAAATTGGCCTGCCAAGTTGTAACACAAGAATTCTAAGTATGTCAGCATTGAGCAGGTTTATTAGCAGCTGAGATGTATGAACGCACGCATAGCAATTCTTTTAATTACCTTAGTTTTTCCAGGTTTGGCGGTGGTGGGAGTATCGTTGTATTGGTTTAATCTCGATTATGCAGCACTGATCAAAGCTGAAAAGTATGTGGAAAACCTGGTAGAGGTCGGAAAAGTAAATGATAGACAGTTGGAGTATGCCTATCATCGCACCTACATTCATCGCATTAACGTATTTGCCGATGGTACCTGGGGATTGCTAGGAGGTGTAATTACAGCGCTTGGCATACATGGATTAGTCACTATTAAAAAATAGATAGAGATGGGGAGATGGGGAAATGGGGGCAGCCGGAGCAGGGGTGCATGTTAAAGGTTAAAGGGAAAAGGAATAAATTTAATCTTTCCCCTTTTCCCCTTACCCTTTCCCCTTACCCCATGCCCAATGCCCATTAATTACAATTAGCTTTCCAGGTTGCCAAATCAGCTAAAGAGCGATCGCGGTAACGTCCATAACGCTCTGGTTTACTTTTGATTTTCATTCCTAAATCGGGGAAAATCCCAAAGTTAGGCGGCATTGGTTGGAAATGCTTGGGGGAAGCAGAACTAATAAATTCTAATAATGCACCAATCATTGTTGTTGGTGGTAAAACCAAAGCTTCTTTACCCAAGGCTAATCGCGCGGCATTAATTCCCGCCAAGCAACCACCCGCAGCCGCCGCAGTATAACCTTCAGTACCAATCAATTGTCCAGCCGCTAACAATGTCGGACGCTCTTTAAATTGCAAAGTAGGATGCATTAATTGGGGAGCATTAATAAAAGTGTTGCGGTGCATTACTCCCAGCCTGACAAACTCTGCTTTTTCTAAACTGGGAATTAATTGAAAGATTCGCTTTTGTTCGCCCCAACGCAGATTAGTTTGAAATCCTACCATGTTCCACAATTGACCAGCTTTATCTTCTTGTCGTAACTGCACCACAGCATAAGGACGTTCTCCTGTGCGAGTATCTGACAATCCCACTGGCTTTAGAGGGCCGTAACGCATGGTATCTTCCCCGCGCTGGGCTAGTTCTTCTATGGGCAAACAGGCTTCAAAAAATTTCGCCGTTTCTCGTTCAAAACCCTTGAGTTCTGTTTGTTCAGCTTTACAGAGTTCTTCCCGAAAGTGCAAGTACTGCTCTTTATTCATTGGGCAGTTGAGATAAGCAGCTTCACCTTTGTCATAACGTGATGCCATAAAAGCAATGTCACGATTAATCGATTCTCCGACGATAATCGGACTGGCTGCATCAAAAAAGCTGAGGTATTCCATGCCCGTAAAGCGGCGCAAATCTTCTGCTAAGTCGGGACTAGTTAAAGGCCCGGTTGCTAAAACCACAATTCCTTCAGGAATCGCAGACACTTCACCCCGACGGAATTCAACTAAAGGATGACTCGCTAAAGTTTCTGTTAAATCTTGGCCAAATTGTCCCCTGTCTACGGCTAGCGCCCCACCAGCCGGTACGGCGTGTTCATCAGCTTTTGAGATCACAATCGAACCGAGTTGGCGTAACTCTTCGTGCAATAATCCCGCCGCGCGATCGCTTGCCATTGCCCCAAAGGAATTACTACACACTAATTCTGCTAAATGTTCTGTATGATGAGCCGGACTAAATCGCTTTGGACGCATTTCATGCAGAATTACTGGCACTCCAGCTTGCGCTATTTGCCAAGCTGCTTCTGTCCCAGCTAGTCCACCTCCAATTACTTCTATCGGTTGTGTTTCCATAGTTAAATTTTAATTACCATATTATAAGTATCCATCAGCATTACAGAAGTAAAATTAAATCAAAAGTGATGTTAAAGCACAACAAGTGCAAATAAAGTATTGGATCAATTTTAACGTTGAGACTACACTTTCAAGGTTTTTTACAATCGTTTTTGCCATAATATGAAAAGCCACCGACAGCATTGGGCTAAACATTTTTCAACTGGCACACTGCCAAAAAGCGCGATCGCGTCCTCAGACCTTGCCTAATTACATTAATCCAAAAAATAGCAAAATTAGTTATAAAAGTAGGTTTTTTCGATATCAACCCTTGATTTTTGCTTTTTTGAAATGATACATTAAGTATGCATTCAATAATTAGCTAACAATGCGTAATTGAAATGTGATTTATGACTAAAAACAAAATCAAATATAACGTCGATTTAAATCTAGCTCCAGTTATGTTTATTGAAGAAGTAATAGACGAGCAGGAATTGAAAAGTGTATACGGTGGCGCAACGCCTCCTGTTTCGCGACTAACGCCTGAAATTCTTGCTGCTCTTGAAAAGCGTGGTATTATATTGCCTAAAGATCCTAACAACCCAGACATATTAACAGAAGAGGCGTTGTCTGCTTTAAAAGAAATTTCGGGTAATGAGACGTAAGTCTCTAGGCAGAAATAAATTACAAGTTTGTAGTAAGGACTTTAGTCCTGATAATCCTTACTCTGAGCGATAAATCGCTCACTACAAACTAGGAGTTTATTTTATATTATGTCTACCTACTTAGGAGATACAAACGATTTCCATTAACTGTAGTGATATGCAATACTGGGGCGTGTTTGAAAACACGCTCTATTCTCAAAAATAGGCTAATATAAGTAATTCTGGAATTATACAAATGGCTTATTAAAGTCATTTGATATTGTAATCAAATCTTTGGCACTACCAAATAACAGCAGTTTTCACTCCTTCCATACTTGGGTGTGCGTTCAACTTTGGCAACAGATAATAGACTTCTTGTCATTGTGGGGAAAAGGGTAAAGGTATGGAATTTTCCCAAACCCAGTAACCTTTCTCCAATATCTTGGCATTTGTTACTTTTGCGAGATGTCTAATCAACCCAACAGATGAACAAACACAAGCTTGTTTGAAAGAAAAGCGATCGCTATCCCCAAAAAAAATTAACATTAACCTTAGAAGTGTTAATTTTTTATCACATAAACTCATGGGTTACTACATCGCTCCCCGCTTTTTGGACAAACTTGCTGTCCACATTACCAAAAACTTCCTGAAGCTTCCTGGCGTGCGAGTTCCCGTGATACTAGGTATTCATGGACGCAAAGGAGAAGGTAAAACATTTCAATGTCAATTAGTCTTCGAGAAAATGGGTATCGAAGTCACTAACATATCTGGTGGCGAATTGGAAAGTCCAGATGCCGGAGATCCAGCGCGGTTGATTCGGTTGCGCTATCGGGAAACAGCAGAACTGATCAAAGTACGCGGCAAAATGTGCGTACTGATGATTAACGATTTAGATGCTGGTGCTGGACGCTTTGATGAAGGGACTCAATATACTGTAAACACGCAGTTGGTGAATGCCACACTGATGAATATTGCTGATAATCCCACAGATGTGCAGTTGCCGGGAAGCTATGATTCCACACCTTTACATCGTGTGCCGATTATTGTCACAGGTAATGATTTTTCCACCCTCTATGCACCGTTAATTCGGGATGGACGGATGGAGAAATTCTACTGGGAACCAAATAGAGACGATAAAGTGGGAATTGTCAAGGGGATTTTTGAACAGGATGGACTCTCACAGAAGGAAGTTGAACAGCTAGTTGATACTTTTGTCAATCAGTCCATTGACTTTTTTAGCGCTTTGCGATCGCGCATTTATGACGAACAAATCCGCAACTACATTCATAAAGTAGGTTTTGAGCAGATATCCTTGAGTGTCGTTAACAGCGCTAAAGGCCCGCCACAATTTCAAAAGCCAGATTTCAGACTGTCTCACTTAATCGAGTCTGGTAACTTCCTGGTTGGCGAACAAAAACGGGTGGAAAATTCTCATTTGGTTGATGATTACAATCGACTCAATCGAGGTAGAAATTCTCAATCCACACCACCTGCTGTAGTAACACCAATTAAACCAATTAGTCAGCCGTTAAATAGCCCAACCCAAGAAGTAAAAACAAATGGATTTCAGAAACAGGAAGCATCCAGTCCACATTTGACTCTAGATACACAAGCTCAAATTAGGGAATTATTGGCTCAAGGTTACAAAATTAGTATTGAACACGTAGATGAGCGCCGCTTCCGCACAGGTTCTTGGCAAACTTGTGTTCATAGCCACATTGATGCTGAGACTGATGCCATCTCAAATTTGGAGGCAACTCTGGCAGAATATAGCGGTGAGTATGTGCGCTTAGTAGGTATCGATCCCAAAGCCAAGCGGCGTGTGGTGGAGACAATTATTCAGCGTCCAAATGGGAACAATTAGGAACAGATGCAGCAAAATCTGGGTGTTTAACGACCAAACTCACCGGACGCAGACAACCTTGGCAACTCAACCGACCAACTTGTGGCGTTCCGGTGCAGCAACTTGTTAGGCGACGCTTTGATAGTGCACCTAGCGAGAACATTGTCGGGCATTTCTACACAGCCGCACGCTGCGCGTACAAAAAGCATCCAGCAATCATTTCTAGTAGGGACTCGAGGCAGGTTCTCCCGCGCCGTTAGTCCAAATGTCGTCTGGCAGCGATCGGTCACGGTGACAAACCCGATCGTGGTCAGGATACGTGATTGTGTCTACTTCCGCTCGAGTGCCGACTATCAGGCATTGCGTTGCCTTGGAGCTACGATTCTCGAGAAAGTGGCCTATCGGCACTCCTGCTTGAAAAGTTGCGGCGTCGCCAGGACGTAGTACAGTCTTTGTGTCTCCTTCGATGAGCACGATCTCGCCTTCGAGGACATAGACCATTTCATCCTCAGCACTATGCCAATGTTTGATTGAAGAACGAGAGCCAGGCTGCAAGACTTCGATGAACGCGCCGAACTGGGTAAGTCCTCCTGCTTCGCTGATCCAGAGCATACGATTTGGTTTATGCGCGGCGTGAGAGGGACTTTCCTCCACGATGAGACTATCAGGAGTGATAACAGTCATGTTGGTACCTCTGGGAATTCTGGAGCAATAGTTATTCCATTGTGTCTAGGGCACGAACCGACGCAAAACTTCGTTCGTGTCCCTAAATGAAGCGTTACTTTCAATTCGGTTAAGGCAAGAGACGCGATGAATCGCTGTTTCTACAAAGTCAATTTTAAATCATTTGCGAACAACAAGAAAACCTTAAATCCATAAGAAGTTGGGGATTTAAGGTTGTAAATTCGATTTGCCAGGGTTGTTGTTAATTATTAAACAACTGGAAACAATATGTTTCCTTAATTTGAAAGCTAAATTTTTTCCTTTTATCTACAAGTACTGGCTGAAGCTGAGGTCATTGTTCTTAAATCGCTTGTAAATGCGGCTGTGTATTGATAAGGTGATGAACCAGAGCAATTCATGGAATTTGTATAGGTGTTACGGGGATTCCACCATGACATTGCTTTCACAGTCAAATTTGCGCCATTCCATGATAGAGACTGGACGAGTAAAGAGTTCGTTTGTCCATTATCTGGCTTTTTAGAAGATAAAAATGTGGCATAATTAACCTGCCCATTCGCTGGATTAATTCGGGCTATCACTGCGACTTTTGGCCCGCCTCCATTACCATAGCTAGACAACCATCGACCACTGGCAAAACGGCTGAAATTATTACCTGTCTGACTGCCTGTAGAAGAGTAAATGCCATATAAAACATCACTTCCATTCCAATACAATCCGTAACCTGTACCATCATCGCCTGTTGTCTCGTAATCATCACGACACCATGCTTTTATCCCATTATTAAAGCGGATAGTTATAGGGTTTTTGTTATTTGAGAATTGCTGATAACCAATGTAAATTCTTGCTGATCCATTAGCTACTTTGGGGCCATTTTTAGCTGCGATTGTCGCTTCACTATCATTGCAACTGAATGTCACAGGTTCGCCGACCGATGTATTTATGGTTTCAGCTAAAACTGGAGCAGTTTTTTGTATGAGAACTAAGTCACCTACTAAAATTACAGACAAAGAAATGCCCGCAAAATACTTGTGTAATTTGCCAGAATAAATCATGTTATGAATCTGCCGAGACAAGGAACGGAAAACACCGTATCACTATAAACTCTAATCAGTATTTAGACAAGTAAAATGGTTGAAAACACTATACAGCAAGAGTCTCAGTATTCTAAAATATTAGATATAACTACAAAATGCCCGATCTAATATGCATGATGATGCATGATAGTAGCTGTATATAATTATTGTTTATCAAAGACCGTTAGTAAATATAAAAAATTGCAATAGGTTATGCTTTACCATAAACAATTGCAATAATTGAGAAAATAATTTTAATCAGCCAAGTGCCTTTGTTCCTTCCCTAGATCCCTTGTAAGAACATTGCTTTCCCTGCTGTTTTATGCTTTTATCCGGGCTGTATTAGGTAGTTTTCGGATTTTTATCTGATGCTTCTCCACCAGCAGCTTTCAAGCGGCTCAATCTGCTTTTGCGAATCCGTTCACTCTCCCGAATCCCACCCGCCATTTCATATTCGCTGCTATCTTTGCCATATTTAAAAGCAACCCCTCGAACCATCTTATCTGTAAGATTACTTAGGGTTTTCTCCATCGCATCAATTTTAGTTTTAGAAGAATCAATTACAGTTAAGGCAGTGTTATAAGCATCAAGCATGGATCTTAGCTGTTCAATTGCTTGACTCAAGTTTTGCAAATCGCAATCATCACCAAAACTCATATTTGAATCAATTGCTTTTAGTCCAGCGGATCTCAACTCAGCTTTTTCGAGAACACGGGATGTACGTTTTTTACGAGACATCAATATATTCCTTAGAGAGGTTTCTAAAGCTACTTTGGCTTACTAAAGCTGTTTTTTGGTTCAGTAAAATTAGCGATCATTATATTTGTTAAAAAAAAATCAACCAATTTGAGTAATTTCTCGATATTTCCAGTTATTAGCTGTTTTTCTTTGCAATTGCTTTAATATTGATGAGGAACATTGCAATGTTGATGAGGAACATTGCAATGTTGATGAGGAACGTTGCAATTTTGATGAGGAACATTGCAATATTTATGAAGAACGTTGCAATGTTGATGAGGAAGATTGCAATGTTGATGATTCATATTGCAATCTTGATGAAGAATATTGCAATTTTGATGCGAATACAACCGACAGAATCTAGAAGTACAAAGTGCAAAACTCAGATAAGCTAAAACACATCTAATTTGCAGATGAAAATTTTCTCAATATTTTGTGCAGTGGGTCGAAAAGCCATTGGTGTAAACTTAAGCCGAAAACTATATCAGACAGGCGTTTTGCAAATCCCTTACACCCTCATCCCCTAACCCCTTCTCCCTTGGGAGAAGGGGAATTGAATGTCTAGCTCCCCTCTAACAGATGGGAGAGGGGATAGAATACAGAAAATTTAAACAGATGCAAAACCAGTAAATTGCCGGACATAAGGGGATCTAAAACCTAAAACAATATCGGTTGTCGGCACACCTAATTCTACTAATTGATTAGCTATTCCTTCTTCTGTAAAATCGCGCTGAATCCAAATTTTATCATCCTTGATACTAAGATGAATTGGGCATCCATACACTCTTTCTTCATCATGCCATCCCACATATACTAATAAGTAGCGATCGCGTTCTGTATCAAAAACAATTTCAGTATTTTCTAAATTTTCTTGGGGTTGCTCATTTGCATATTTATAGATGATTCTTTTTACTAATTCCTGATAATTTAATTTTTCCATAATACTATCTCCTGTTTCTGAGCATGAAAAACGAATAATTTGATTTCATACCGTTCTAGTACACTTTGAATAAAATAATCTATAAAAAACTCTTGATAAATGTCTTTAGATATTGCTAAATATAATACTCGCTCAAGCAAATAAAAATTACAAAATAGTAATTTTTACTCTATCATGGTCTTCATCAGTAAAGGTTGATTGATATTTTTTCATTTCACCTGGTTTGAGTATAATATCAAAATATTGAGATGAAGGTTTAATTTCATATCCGAAAAACGTACCTGAAAAAAATTGCAATTTTACGCTTCTATTATTTCTATTTTCAAAAATAAATTCTATGCCATTGTATTCACGGTAATAATAGGAGTCATAATAAGTATTTTTTGTCCTAGTAATTATTACATTATTTCTATAAATAGTAAAATCTCTTTCTTTAAATGCATCAGCTTTTCTTAACTTAATTATGCCTATAGAACTGTGATAAATTTCTATGAATAATAATGGAATTGAATACAAAAAGAAAACAAATAAAAACAATACAATTATAACAATTCCGAAAATAAATTGCATATTGATGAACTCCTTATAAGCAAAATTAAACCAAATATTTGAAAGAAAAATGGCTATAAAAAAAGGGATAAGCAAAACGCTTATCCCTCCAAAAATCAACTAATCAATCTATCAAGTTCCACTTGTCCAAGAATTGATGTACTCAATTTGATCGGCTGTTAGGCTATCAATGGTAATCCCAATAGCCTGCAACTTCAACCGAGCAATTTCTTGATCGACTTCAACCGGAATCGAGTGCAAACCAGGTTGCAACTTACCTTTATTCTTCACCAGGTATTCACAAGCCAAAGCTTGGTTGGCAAAACTCATATCCATTACCGCGCTGGGGTGTCCTTCAGCCGCAGCTAGGTTAATCAAGCGTCCTTGTCCGAGAACGACAACTGATTTACCATTTTTCAATTTATATTCTTCGGTGAAAGGCCGAACTTCTTTGATTTCTTTAGCTTGTGCAGCCAAGTATTTCAAATCAAGTTCCAAGTCAAAGTGACCGGAGTTACAAACGATCGCACCATCTTTCATGACATCGAAGTGTTCGCCGCGAACGACGTGCTTGTTACCAGTCACAGTGATAAATATATCACCTTGGGGTGCAGCTTCAGCCATTGGCAGGACGCGGAAGCCATCCATTACGGCTTCAATTGCCTTGATGGGGTCGATTTCGGTGACGATGACGTTAGCACCCATGCCACGGGCGCGGAGGGCTGTACCTTTACCACACCAGCCATAACCGACAACCACAACATTCTTCCCAGCCAACAAAATATTGGTGGCGCGGATAATGCCATCTAGGGTTGATTGCCCAGTACCATAGCGATTATCAAAGAAGTGCTTGGTGTCCGCGTCGTTGACGTTGACTGCGGGGAAGGTGAGAACGCCTTCTCTAAACATGGCGCGTAACCGCACGATCCCGGTGGTGGTTTCTTCGGTGCTACCAATCAAATCAGCAATTTGGTGTTGGCGTTCTTGTACTAAAGTTGCAACTACATCGCTACCGTCATCAACAATAATGTTGGGGCGATGATCTAAAGCTATTTGGACGTGGCGGTTATAAGTGGCGTTATCTTCGCCTTTTTGAGCAAAGACGGGAATTTCATGATCGACGACGAGACTAGCTGCTACGTCATCTTGAGTTGATAAGGGATTGCTAGCAATTAAAAGCGCATCTGCACCACCGGCTTTCAGAGCGATCGCCAAATGTGCTGTTTCAGTTGTAATGTGGGCACAAGCTACAAGGCGTAAACCAGCGAAGGGCTTTTCGGTTGCAAAGCGATCGCGGATTTGCTTCAAAACTGGCATTTCGCGTCCAGCCCATTCAATGCGCTGTCTTCCCAAGGCAGCTAGGCCGAGGTCTTTAACCTCGTGCTTTAATCGGGGAGAAGTTGCGGTCATCAAAAGTTACCTCAAAAAATTAAAAAAGCTACGTAAGTTTTACGCACTCTACTAGGTTATTCTACTACTGGCGATTTTTGCTTGGATAAAAGCAAATCACTAGTCAAGAATCCTCAAAACTAGCTTGACGTTTGATCGCCGGAATGTCAACTTCCTCTCCAGCTTCTTCTTTTTTGTTTTATCTTTGGTAAGAGTAAGACTCTTTTTGCCCTGACCTGCTAATTTTCGTCATCTATCTCAAGATAGAAGACAAAGAAAAAAACATCAAATTTTCATCAACTCAAGGGAAAACTTCAACTTTAGATAGGTACATCTACCCAAAGGTATTAAGCAGGATAGTTAAAGTAGTAATTGATAGATTTTACTTAAGGAGGTGTTTAAGTGCGCTTTAAATTTTTGGCGTTGGCTTTGCCCGCCGTAGGCATCGCTAGTTCAATGGCTATAGGCATTGTATCTGTGCCAAAAGCCACAGCCCAGATACCTTTGTTACCGCAACTGCAAGCTCCCAGCAGTATTAGTAATGATTCAGATAACAGAGTTGTTTCGGGCTGGATTTATTTAGATGGCCGTCGGTTATTTCAAATAGCGGCAACAAGAACCAACTTTCCTGAGCGTTCAGAAGATATTCAAAAGAAGTTGGAGAAAATTGGTCAAAATTACTTTCAATCACCAGCAAACACACCAGTCAAGGTAGAAGTTCGCAAAGTAAACGAATTACCAGTAATTTATGTCAACGGTCAATATCTGATGACCGTTACTTCGGAAGATGCGGAACTGCGACAAGTAGATGTATCGACATCGGCAAATCAAGTCGCCGAATCATTACAAGAAGACTTGCAACAAGCCAAACAAGAAAGGCAAATTCAATCTTTAATCGACCAAGGTAAAATTGCTGGCGGTATCGGACTAGCAATGATTGTCATGAGTTGGGGGGTATATAGCTGGCAGCGGCGTTCCCAAAAGAATTTAGAAAACTCCATTGCCTCCCAATCCCAAAGGGAACTCTTCAACTACTCAAAACCAGCAGATCAAGCAATTACAACACAACTAAATCAACGACAACAGCAACATCTCCAAGAAGCCAAAAGACGATTATTTCAGCTTAGTCAAGCCGGAATTTGGGCAGGTGGAAGCTTCTTTATTTTGGGTCTATTTCCTTATACAAGAGGTTTTCAGGTAGCAATTCTCACAGCCGCCCAATTTCCTGTGCGATTAGGTGTTGTCTGCTTGGCAACCTATGTAGCAATTCGTTTGACCTACGCCCTGATTGACCGCTTTGCCTCCACACTGATTAGCAGTAGTGCTTTCCTCACTCCAGAAAGTTCTGCACGGTTGCAACTGCGTGTTTCCACATTTTCTGGTGTAACTAAAAGTATCACTACTGTTATCTGGGTAGGAGTAGGTTTCTTGATTGCGCTGGTATCCTTGGGGATAGATATCGTTCCTTTACTAGCGGGTGCGAGTTTAGTTGGTGTTGCATTGTCTTTAGCATCGCAAAACTTAATTAAAGATGCGATTAACGGTTTTTTGATTATTTTAGAAGACCAGTATGCTTTAGGCGATGTGATTAATGTCGGAAACGTGGGAGGCTTAGTAGAAAATCTGAATCTGCGGATGACCCAAGTGCGGGATTCTGAAGGGCGCTTGATTACAATTCCCAATGGTGAAATTAAAGTTGTTGCCAATCTTTCTAGTCGTTGGTCGCGAGCCGATTTAACAATTCCCATCGCCTACCAAGCCGATACAGAAGAGGCTTTGAACTTGATTGCAACTATCGCCGATCAAATGAATCAAGAAATGCAATGGCAGAGTAAAATTTTGGAACCGCCGCAAGTTTTGGGAATAGATCAATTTGGCGATCGCGGTTTGATTATTCGTGTTTGGATTAAAACACTGCCCCTCAAACAATGGGATGTAGCACGAGAATTTCGCCGCCGCCTAAAAGTTGCCCTAGACGAAGCGGGAATTTCCATCTCTGTACCTCAACAAGCAATTTGGGTCAATGACGAGCAATCGTTAAATTTTTCGAGTAATGGCAAAGATAATTAGAAATTTAGATTCATTGCCGCATCGAGTCTAGATTAAACCTGCCTTAAAAATAGGGACTGGGGACTGGGGACTGGGGACTGGGGACTGGGGAAGAGATATTTTTATTGTTCCTTGTGAGTTCCACTCATGAAGTCTCTTGCATAAATAAAAATAAAGAACCCTACCCCGCATTTGAGTAAAGCAAACGCTTCCCTGCCCAAGGCATCGGCTACAGCGTACACACAAGTCCAATTACCCCCCTTAGTCCCCCCTTATAAAGGCTTGTCATTACCAACATCTTTTAAACTGACTGGGTGATAAAA
>NZ_JAVRCK010000025.1:0-94744 GCF_034530815.1 Nostoc sp. DedSLP03 | reverse complement strand
TTATTCTTTTTCAGCAGTTCTGATTCCAGTTTACCTAATTGATGACACGCCCTAGCTAACGCCTTTCCAGATGGTGCAGAGTACTGCCAATACTCTGCACCAGATGGAAGTTCCTAATTCAAGTCAAAAATGAGGAATAGAGGTATGCCGTTTGCTCAAAACAAGGTATTTTTATAGCATTCAGGTTAGTCTCAATTCCTTAGCGTACGATTTTCCCAAATTGGCACGGTGATGCCTTATTAGGCTCCGGTAGCGACCCAGATAACCAAGGCGGAATTCCAATATCCACTCTTGTACTGGGAGCGTTGTGACGTAAAATGCCATTGGTGTCAAGTTAAGGCAGAAGCCCAAAGCCCACAATCCTACCAAGAGAGCGGCCAACACAAAAAACTTCAAGACTATGAATTAGACGGGTACGAATATAGTCATTTGTGGGTGCTGAAATCCAAACCTGTCTTTGCAATACTTCTCAAAAGTGCTATGGGTGGAACGGTACAACCGGCGATCGCGCAGCTCCATCAACGCCTTGCCAGCTTCAAAAACTGCTTTTTCCACACAGCGCTCTAAATGTAGGCGATCGCGCTGTTCATCCTCTGTCAACTCTAGGACTTCAACAGCCGTAACAGGGCAACTTGCAACTCGCAATTCGCAATTATAATTAACTGCAAATTGCAAACTGCAAATTGGCAATTGTTTTGGTTGGCTTCTGATTAACTTTGGATTACAAAGTCTGATGCAGTTAGTGATATATTGCCACTTAAATTGGCAAACTCTGACCCAGTTCCAAAGCCAGCCGAAATGCCATTTTGATTGTAGAAAAGCTCCCCACCAATTAGGGTGTCATTACTTAGCCCTCCAATTAAGGTATCCTTACCACTTCCGCCGTTGAGGGTATTATCTCTCGTGTTATCTGTCAGAACGTTGTCAAGGATATTGCCTGTTCCATTAGTAGCTCCTTCCAACAGAATTAAGTTTTCTACATTAGCTTCTAGAGTATATCCTTGAGTAGAAATATAAGGTGCTTTAACGGTATCGATTCCTTCACCCGCGTTCTCAATGATAATTTCATCACCTACGCACCCACCATGTAAATGTCATTACCAGTGCCATTCTTCATTACATCCGCGCCTAAATTGGCAATTAGAGTATCATCGCCTGCATCGCCGTTCAGCATGTCAGTACCATAACCACCATCAAGAGTGTCATTGCCTGCACCACCATTCAAGATATTGTTACCGACACCTTCACCAGTCAGTTTATTATTTTGGCTATTACCAGTCCCGTTACTTGCGTTTGAGCCTGTCATAATCAGATTTTCTACATTGGCTGTCAGAGTGTAAGTAACGGAGGCTCTGACTGGAATGGCACTAAGAAAAGCCGAAACACTTGCGGGTTAAGCACTTTGCAATTGTTTTCGTAATTCATGCCGGGGTTTCGTCATCAAAGGGTAAGCTTTTCCTACCTAAAAATTTTTTGGACAACCCGTACATTTTTGCACTGTCTGGAGTTAAGCATAGCGTAGTTTACCGCCGCAGGCATCCTAACAAGGCGGGCGATTACGCCGGGAGCAAACTTCATTAGCGATCGCAACACTTCATCAAGAACAATCGCCTGCCCCGTCCCCACACTGTTTAATAGCTTTGAAATCTGTAGCGCTTATCCTGTATAGCTTAGAGCTTTTCTTAGTGC
The DNA here is from genome assembly GCF_034530815.1 of Nostoc sp. DedSLP03. Taxonomy (NCBI): domain Bacteria; kingdom Bacillati; phylum Cyanobacteriota; class Cyanophyceae; order Nostocales; family Nostocaceae; genus Nostoc; species Nostoc sp. DedSLP03. The sequence continues at coordinate 93,055 of NZ_JAVRCK010000025.1, read as the reverse complement.
CATTCGGCTCTGACTGTATCAACTTCAGTACTGAGTGTAGAGGTTTCGGTGACGATATCTCCAGTGCTGTCAACAATGTAGGTGTCGTTTCCAGTGCTGCCAGTCATACTATCATTACCTGCACCCCCATCAACAGTGTCGTTTCCCACACCACCGTTGATGGTGTCATTTCCACTGCCACCGTTGATAATGTCATTTCCACCGCCACTATTAATAATGTCGTTTCCACCAACAGTATTGATGGTGTCATCTTGAAGAGTGCCTGTGACTGTGAACTTCTCAATGTTATGAAAACCAACGAAATCCAAACGAGTGTTGTCTGTACTGCTGACTTGTCGTATAGCAGTGCCATAAGTGCTACTACCATTGATATCATGTCCGGTTGAAGACTTATCATTTAAAGGGCAGGGGGCAGGGGGAAAGAGATTTTTGGGATTTTTGCACAGATACGGTAATCATAAGTGATTAACCGGACATGATATGAAACGCATACCAGTACCAGTATCGCCAACAGAATAGTCCACTATTAGGCAGTCAATACCATCACCGCCATAAACAGTAGACCTCTTGCACGAATCAAGAAAAAAGAGCGAGTTCATAATTGAGAAGTCCAGCAATCAGATTGCATCGTAAACCGAACCGTTTTCTACGGTTACGATATTGTTCTTTAAGGATGCGAAAAATTTTTAAGCGGCGGTTGATATGTTCACCAACAACACGTAATCTAGCTAACAAGCGATTATGCTGACGTTGTGAAGTTGGTAAATCAGCACCACGAGGTTTTTTGCAGGGTATGCAGCTCAGAGTGTGGAGTTTGGTGATACCTTGGTAGCCTTTATCAGCCAAGCATAACTGCGATCACTCTTGATTTGCTGCTTACTTTGCTCATAGGCAAATTCACCTTTGAGGTGTTCCTTGATAATAGTGTGATTGGCAGTATTAATTGCTGCATAATCCTTCTCCTTTTGCTTACGAGTATAGGCCGCAGCCGTAAAGCATCCACTAGCGAACAATCCCCATAACTGCTGAATTAACTTACTGGGGTTGGGCTGGTTGGGAAGGATTACGGGGGTAAAAGTACCTGCGATCGCAGTCGCCGCAAACATCCCCATTAGCAGCCGTTCTTTTATTAGTAGTGGGGCATATAGCTCTTTACCCTTGGTGAAAATGTTATTGTGCTGCATATATGCCTACCATTACAGCAGCCAAGGCAAAAGTGCCAAATACAAACGTAGGAGCAAATCCAACAATTGACTGGGTACGGTCGATTACGCCGCTACGCTTGTAATAAAGTCCGCACCAGTTAGTTACACCCATACCTAAGATAATTAATAATCCAAGGGTGATAAGGGCGATCGCACCTAATCTACTTTCAGGAAATGCTTTAGATACAAATCTTAGTATTTGGAATAGTGAATATCCAGAAAAGCAGCAGCCAGCGTAGAAGAGATTTTTCATCATGAAAAAATCTCCGCACTCATTTTATAAGCCTCAGTATAACCATCTACATAAGCTTGAGTTTCTGCTGCACCTAACATATATCGAAAAATAGTCTGTTTATACTTAGATTCAATTTCTCTTAGCCTTTGGTCAGCCTCCATTGTTACAGATGCCCATTCGGTGTTAATGTTGTGTAAGTCAACTGCTTTATTAAGTAATGATTTCTGTTTAAAAACAATAGCTTTACCTAATTCTAATTCACCGTCCATTTGTCCTAACTCCTTTTCTAGTTGAATAACTTTATTTGCAGATATCTCAGTTGGTAAAACCATTCTTGCTTTAATACGGGCTGCGGAATTTCCCATATTTCCTATTGCTGTGGGTTTTTGCCCAGAACCAGATAATTTATTATCGTTACTTGCAACTATCCCCCCGAATAAATTCTCGATTGACATTACTGTTTGAACCTTCCTTATTTGCGTTATATGACCAGAAAAAGCAAACTATTGTGATAATAAAGCTTGCACCTAGAAAGCAGATTGTTAACAGAGTGATTCTGTCTGCTGCTTGGGCATTGCATAACTCAATTTCTTGCTTGGAAGTGCGATCGCTTGAAACTTGATAATCCGAACTCGCCACCAACTGTTGAATAATATCGGCGTCCGGTGTCCCCTTGAACTTCACCTCACCAGTTGGCTTCATGGTAAATTCTATTGGTGCGGCTTGGGAAATGATGGCTTCTCCTCTGCCTGAGCTAGAATGCTGAGTGCTGTAAAATCCATAGAAAATAAGAGCTAGTACAAAAAATCCCTGAATGAATACAGCTAAATTCATCCATTTACTTGGTTGAATCTGTTGTGAAAGTAAGGAAATTTGATATGCAGATTTTCTCCTCCTGATTTTATATTTTAAGCCTGCTGAGTGCGCCACTGGTTGAGCTTTTAAAGGCTTGCTGTGTTTGCTCTACATTCTCACCAAAGCGCCTCATTTTTTCAGATAAGTGATTTGATGTAGATGAATTATTAGCTTCAAAATGGCTATAAACTCGGTCAAACATCGAGTTTATTTTACCTATGCTTTCCTGTTTCTTGTGGTCAGAGTAAGCAGTCAGCAGTCAGCAGTCAGCAATCCCTCAACTTCGTTTAGAATGTCATCTATTGTTGAGTTAACGCAATCTATTTGCTCTGCTACATACTTGATATCTTCACTAGATAATTATAAAAATAATTCAATTGTTTTAGATGATACTATTTCTCTAATTTCTTGCTGAGTAGGATGAACTATTTCAACTGTTTCCGATTCAGCTTTTACCTTTACATGATGCTAAAGCCATTTTCTTTCCTCTCGCTGATAAACTTCCAAATAACAGCACGGTAAATAACCGCAAACATTACGCCACTTGTGTAGGTTGTCATCTTGCTATATTTAGAACCAGCCTGTTTAAACCATCGGTAAATAGTTGAAATATCTGGTCTAATGTCTTGTTTAATCAGCAATCTGAGAAATTCTTCACCAGTTATTTGATTAGGAATCAAGTTTTTAGCATTATCAAATGTTGCGAGTATTGCTCTAAACTCTAGTGGTGTTAATGATAATTTAGGGTAACTTTTTCTTAGAGTTGCGTACTCATGTAGGTTGTTTGCATTAAGTTCAAGTCCAGATTCTAAGAGGAATTTTTTTAGCGATCTCCACGTAGTATCGCCAATCCTGTCATCTATAAAAGCTTCGTAAACTTGTCTTAACTCCCTGTCTACTGGTCTTTGTAAAGTGCATATCATTTTCTCACCTCTTGCATCAAATATTTGCAAATTTTTGCAGTAAAACTGCTAATTTTTGATACTAAATTGATTAATGTTTCACGCATTAAACTAGGTTTTCGCGGTAAATTTTCTAGTTATCAAGCTTAATGAATGTTCCCAATAATTAAAGTTTTCCTAATACCTGCAACAATTACAAGCATTAGGTTTTGGTGCAAAAACTATCTGACTAAATTAAAAACCCCCTAACCAGTAGGGGGCAATGATTAAAATCTATAAGCTTGGAATTAAAAAGCTATTGGTGGGGGCGGTTCAATTCCTGCTTCTTTGAGTACTTGTAGTAGTTGCACAACTCTAACAGCCAATTCTCTGGGTGTGGATTTGTTGGTATTCCACTGGGAAACAACTCTGGGAGATGTCCCTAATGCGATGTCCCATCCCGGCTGAGTTGCAAGAGCAAGAAGGATGTTGGAACAGCAGAAAATTTTGCACATCTCACTTACTTCTCCTATGAAATAGCTTTGGGTGATTGAGATGCTTGAGAAGATCAGGAAGAATGCTTTCTCTTTAGTCGATCTTTCACTGCACTCTTAACGTTAAACGCTGGTGGAGCTGGTACAACTAGAAGTTCTCCAGAACCAATCATTCTGAGTAAACCAGCCAGCCAGGGCTTTCCACCATAGACGCAACCGTATTGTTCAGCGATTTGCTCAAGATTCTCTCGTATCTCAGAAGACATACGCATACAAACCGTTTCATTATCCAACTTGGGACGTTTGCCGCGTCCCAGTGCCAGTGCTTCTGTATTTGGATTTGAGTTAGCCATGACTGCAAAAATTTATGAATATGTTAACTTTAGCAAAAATGCTTCCTAAAGCTATGAACTGTTTTCAGATTAGCATAGGCTTTAAAAGTTTAGGTAAATTTTATCATAAACATCACATATATTTTTTTCTAGATATAAATATCTATAATGTTTAGGATTTATTTTTCATTAACCTATGTTATGTTTATACTTAATCAAGAATCATAGGAAACAAGGCTATGCCTAGAGGTAAGGCTTATTTCGTTTGTGGCGGCTACATGTAAGACAGCCAAAAGGGGTGGCCGCCAAGAGCCAGATACCGTTGGCGAAAGTGTTACAAACCTATAAACAAAAGTATTACAACTAAAAGCCGCAACAATAGATTAAAGGTTTTAGCTTACGTAATACTTGCAATACAAGTATGTAGTACATTTTCCAACAGTATCAGAGCCGCGACGACCACCTAAAAGGGAAAATTATATTTATGAAATAAAGCTAACCTAAATGTTTCTCAGGCTCCTAGATTGGTTCTCAAGCTCAAAATAAAAAACAAGATGATTAACAAACAACGCACAAATAAACAAAGCCAACTTGGATGTTTCTCAGGCTCCCAAGCTGGCTTAGTAAATCAAACTATGGAGAAAAACGAAATGGACAAAGATGCCCAATCGATTACTCCCATTCAATCTCATGATAAGTTAGAACCTGAACTTAATGTAAATCCCGACATTCAAGCAAATAAGAAATCTTCGCTTTGGAAATTTCGGGAGTTATGCAAGTTCTGGCAGCCAATCTTGGGAACCAGTGCATCAATCATCTCCTTATTAGTTACATTAGCTCAAATATTCTAGGGAGAATAGGGGTATTAGTAGCAGACATCCTCTAAGAAAAAAGGCGATCGCACCCTGGATCGCCTTTTTGAGTTAGTTTTGAAGAAGCAATCGCAGCTTGACCGCATCGCCTTCTTAATTTCTATGCAGATTCCGGTAAAGTCACCGTCTTAGGCATAGGTTTTGCTTTGACTGTGGGCGTAGCTGATGGCGTAGGAGCTAGATAGCAGTTGTTAATTTGGATCTGCCTCTGGCTTTGAGTCTGAGTTTGCCACTCTTTATAGACAACTCCACCTCCAATACCTAATGACAGGATGCAGGCAGAACCTACAGCAAGGGTTCTTCGAGTAAGCAAAATTCCTCTTTGCACTGGCTTAGAATTGCGTTGCAAAGAGCTAAAGAATTTTAGCGGATTCATAGTTTTTAGTTCTAGTTGGACTAGCGGGACTTGTAGCGAGAAGTCCAGTAGAAGGAAAAAGCCTGAAGCTGGCGATCAACTTTCAAAACTCCATCCTAAATACTTTAGTTCTTTTCTTACAGCAAAGCTGCCCTTATGGAGGGGGCAGCTTTACAAATCTGCTAGTTGTTATGCAAATTTCGCCCCGCTAAAAATATTTTAACCGGGACAGAGTTTTGATAACCGGGACAGAGTTCTGAAAGTTAATCGCTACTTTTATAGTAATATATCAACTAAAAAAAAAAAAAATTCCAAAAGTTGTATAATTATGGGTTTTGCTTCACTAGTAGATGAAGAATCTGTACTTACAAGAATACATCGTGTAAAAACTTTTTGGGCAAGGTTTTTAGCGATTTATGTCGTAACCTTTTTAATGTATTAAATATTACATTTAACTCAAAAATTCAGGGAATTATGACAGTTAAGAAGTTGTTTCTCCCTGTTTTAGTACACTAGATATAGGTTATCATCTTTATAAAAATTTACATTTCTGTAAAATGCTGAAAGCTATGTATATTAAGCTTGTAAGCTTAATATTTGTCTTTTGTATCTTTTGCGGGTTACTAATATTTTAATTAGTAAAATTATGTAAATTTATACGAAGAAAATCATACTTCTGGCGGGCTGCACTTATGCGGTTGGGGAGTGCGACCACCAACACCAACAATTTTGAGCGATCACATCCATTGAGGTATCTGGCGGATTCCGCCAGATAAGTGATCGCCTGTTAGTGAAACAGGAACTTCATTAAAGAAGCGATCGCCATAGTACCAGTGCCACAAGATGGGTCAGATACAGTGCTACGTTGAGATCGCCTACTCCAGGAGGTAAAGTACTCTTAATTGCAGATTAGACAAAATCCAGGGAATGTGGAACTGCTAACTATATATATTAAGAACGCATACATTAAAGATGATGAAGAAACTCTGGGCGAGTTACTACGATGCTGAGTTTGGACAGATAAGAAACGAATCCAACCACTGGACTCTAGAACAATATGCTGTTTTAGGCGATCGCTGTGTACCGATTTGCGTGGATTTTGAACAGGGGCAGATGGGGGAACTTTCATCGCTTCAGCGTGAAGCTATTCGGCAAGCTCTAGCCTTGCCAAGCGATGTGTTAAGCATCACTGCGCCTTTGGTGCTGCAAAATTATAATGTATATCGTGAAATGATAGGGTATGAAGAAATGCCGCAGCTAGCTAATCCCATTCAGGTTTGGGATGAGGTGACTTTCTCATATATCTATGTGCCGCCCCACGTTGAGTATGACCTGCATATTCCTACTTTTCAGTTGATAGCTGAGTGTGACTGGGAGCCAGAACACGGCTTAGAAGTGCGCTTTCGCAATGGAGTAGCAGACGATGCAGATCAGATAGGTGAAACAGGACGCGTCTAATATACCTATGCGATCGCATTTCAACTAATAACTTTCTTAGAGGATAAGGGCGATCGCTCTTTGGGGGTGCGATCGCCTTTGTTTGTGGAGAGCGATCGCGCTCATTAAATGAGCAATGCTTTGGCTCTGGTGAACAGTGGGATGCTGTGTGGAAGAAGTAAGGCGATCAGTGCCATCGCCTTTGCTTTTGAGTCTAGAAAAAGTGATTCTTCCAGAACAGAACCAGAACCACAGGTTGGATCAGAGAGTGAGGGAAGCGATCAGTTTCTTAGAGGAAAAGGCGATCTGGTGCGTAGTTTACCGCCGTAGGCATCGCCTTTTCTTAGAGGATAATCGGATACTTGAGGGGAGCATTAGGGCAGAACTGTTCCACGTCTTTTGAGTGCCGTATATTTACAGTTGTCCAATAACGTACAAGAATATTGCAAATTAGTAGCTATACCTTGATACATGAAAAGTTTCATCTGTTATGTTACTCTGCTCTTATTTGGCACTAGCTTACTAGCTAACAGTCCTAGTACTGCCAATGAATCATCTATTACTAGCAATAGTCTCGTTGTTGCAGAAACTACGAGTAGTGAAGAATTCATCGCTAGGGGTACAGAACCCTTTTGGAGTGTTACTGTGAGCAAGAAGGGAATTGTCTACTCTTCGCCAGACACAAAACAGCAAACCTTCTCCTATGTTGCACCTCTAAAAGCAGAGGCGCGTCCCGCAGACTTAGTGCGAGTTTACCGACTTAAAGGCAAAAGCAACAATATCTTAATCATCAAAAAAGTTGATGCCTGTAGCGATGGTATGTCAGATAAAGAGTATCCATACTCGGCAATTTTTATCCTGGGGAATAAAGTTTTAGAAGGTTGTGCTGAGAAAAAATGATGCCCCATCTGCAAATTTAGCCTTTACCGCCAAGGCATTCACGCAGCGTTCGCCCGTGCCCAGAATTGTGCAGTAGACAAACGTATACTACAACTGTATTATTGATATAAGTCTCAATTACAAACACTACAAGCCTTCAATGATAAGCAGATTCTCCTCAACCATTAATAGCGCGGTGCATTGCCGACCCAACAAGGGTTTAGGCAGAGTAATCGTGCTATTTGCATTTGAGGGAATGTATCGGTTATTAAGCTGTAAATCTGCTCGTGTTGGCATTTTTGAAGCGATTGCCGGATGGCTGAATCTAGATCAACTTATCCAAAGCGGGAGGTGCAAGTGTTTTATAGCACCAACATAGGGCAAAAAGTATTTACCCTGAGCGCAGTCGAAGGGTCAACTACCTGACCCCCGCTCCTGTTCACCAGAGGCGGGGGTTATTTTTTGAGGAGTGGATTTAACGTATGCAAGCTCAACCACACATATTACAAAATTCGGTCGTGGTGTTCTCTAAGAACTACCTACGACTGGCACGTATCAACATCAAACGAGCAATAGTGCTGTTAGTCACAGGTCAGGCAGAATCGTTGAATTTTGGCAGTACAAAGCAGTGGGAAGTTCGTTCACCCAGCGTTGTACTACAAGTTCCCGAACATATTCGCTTGACTGTTGGTAATCCCGAACGGCACTGGAAAGTACCACCTGTAAATCGGCGTGAGGTACTCAAGCGAGACAACCACACCTGCCAATACTGCGGTAGCAGCAAGCATCTGACCCTTGACCATGTAATACCCCGCTCAAAAGGTGGACAGCACAGTTGGGACAATGTTGTAACTGCGTGTGCAAAGTGTAATTCAATCAAGAGCGATCGCTTACCTTATGAAGCTGGAATGGTTCTCAAAAGTAAGCCTAAAGCCCCAATTCACCCAGCAGTTGCATTTGCTGAACAATTCTGGAGCGCACAACGCTTGAGTGAAACTGAGTAATTTACTCAAAGCAAATCACAGAGGGCAATGAGCGCCATTAAGCAACCCTTGCCCTCTCAGTTTTCAAAAAAGTTTGTAGTACGCCCTTGATACCTATAATACATAATATAGTATATATGTATTGGAAGACTACAGCCTCTCAAAAAGGCATAGCGCAAACACTTCTGAACCATGAAAACTAAATAATTGCCATCCAACGTGGGGGTGTAGCTTAGTCTGGTTTAAAGCAGTCGCTATATTCGTGCGAAAGACCGTGGGTTCAAATCCCATCATCCCCGTGTAGCCTTGTGGACAAATAGACAAGTCGTTCTGATTCTCAGTCAGAGAGAAGCGGGTGCAACTCCCGTCAAGGCTTCCAAATGAGGATGTAGCTCAGTCGGAAAGAGCGCTTGTTTCCGAGGCAAGTGGTCACAGGTTCGATTCCTGTTGTCCTCGTAGTATGTCCAGGTCGCCTAATGGTAGGGTGTTGGCCTGCAAAACCGACTGTGCGAGTTCGACTCTCGCCCTGGACTCCAAACGTTGCAGTGTAGCGATTTACGGCAAAGCCCCAAGCTCATAACTTGGTATATGTGAGTACCCTTCGGGAACGCTGGCGCGAACGACTCTCGCCACTGCTACCAAATGCACAGATGGTGTAACGGCAGCACCAGGGTCTCCAAAACCTTTAGTCAGGGTTCAAATCCAAGTCTTTAGCGTTCTATTACGTGCCCCAACACGAGAAGCTTACAAACTGGTTAATCGGTCTACAAAACCGAAGTAGGTTCGACTCCTACAGCCTCCGCCAAACCTGGAGGCTGTTAAAAACAGCTTCTCAAACTTGTACGTGGTAGAAATTTCTCTCTTGGTGCAGAAGCGAAGTGGCCGAGCGGCACGTCTTTCAAGCGTGTAATTAGCGGGTTCAAGTCCCGCCAGACACCCCTTATATGGAAGATGCTGCTCAAGGGAGGGCAACTAGTCTTGAAAACTAGAGCAGGGTAACACCTGGGGGTTCGATTCTTCCATCTTCCGCTTTCCACCAGAAGCCGAAAAGTGAGGCGCTGTGCTGATAACACAGATATAGGAGGGGCAGTACCTCTCTGGTGGATTCTTTCTGGTAGGCGTAGGTCGCCGCAGGCATAGCTTAGGCTTTTAACTAACGATTTTTCTTAGAGGAAAAATGATCCGGTCACTGTGGCTGCGATCGCCGCTGCAAGGCTGTCAGGATAGAAAACTGGCTGTGCCAATCTTAGCAAATCCTCATTCTGCGCTAATGTTTTAACCATCGCACACGATTTATATAACTATTGTGGGGTGGGTAGCGTTCGACTGAACTTCGACAAGTGTTACAGTGAGCCTGTCGAACTGCTCAGTTACCGCGCTCATGCCGAAGTCTGATGAACAAGCACATCAAGAGCCAATAAATTTTCGTACAGCTTCGCGCAATTGTTCAGCATCAAAAGGTTTGATCAAATATTCTGTTGCACCCGCCAGATGACCCTTCACCCGGTCGAAGGGGGAATCTTGAGAAGTCACCATAATCACGGGCAAATGCTGAAACTGGGGCAGGCTCCGCACCGTGCGGCAAAACTCCAACCCGTTTACATCCGGCATCTGCACATCCAATAGCAAGACTGAAATCGGTTGATGATAAATGATCGACAAGGCATCAACCGCGTTAGCGGCTGTTATTACTTGATAGCCCGGTTCTAACGCTCGTTTAATCATTTGATGAATCACAGGGCTGTCATCAAGTGCGAGAACAATCCGTGAGCTTGTCGTATCATTTGACATACTTTACAAGTCGATGAGTCAATCATCGTTGGCATTTAGCCTAGCATTCCCAAAGGAAGACTTGAACAATTGATATGTTGATAATTTTATACATACTTTAAGTACTTTTAACCAGAGGCTCAACCGGAATTTGAATCAAGAACTCGCTGCCTTTCCCAAGTTCTGAGGAGCATTTTAAAATGCCGCCATGTTTTTCAACCACAATTTGATAGCTGATGGACAGTCCCAGCCCGGTTCCCTTGCCGATGGGTTTGGTGGTGAAGAATGGATTGAACAGTTTTTGCTGGGTTGTTTCTGTCATGCCAGAACCGTTATCTCGAATCCGAATCACTACACTATCTGCGTGCGAAAATTGGGATAGATCGGAACTACCCGATTTTTCTCTACTAATGAGTTCTGTTTGAATGGTAACGATCGGATTAGGCGTTTCATCTAAGGCATCGATCGCGTTACCCAAAAGATTCATAAATACTTGATTCAATTGCCCCGCATAACAATCAACAGGCGGTAAATTGTCGTATGCTTTAATCACTTGAATCTCAAACTTGGCACTAGTTAATTTCAACCGACTCTTCAAAATTAACAACGTGTTGTCAATTCCTTCATGGATATCCACAGGTTTCATCTCTGCTTCATCCAGACGCGAGAAGTTCCGCAGAGATAGGACAATTTGCCGAATTCGTTCTCCACCCATTTGCATCGACGACAATAGATTAGGCAAATCTTGCATCAAGAAATCAAGATCGATGGACTCTATCTTTTCCTGAATAGCATCAGTTCCATTGGGATAGGTTGCTTGATAAAGATGCAATAGTTCCAGCAAATCCCGAACATAGTTGGTTGCATAAGTAATATTACCGTTAATAAAGTTAACCGGGTTGTTGATTTCGTGGGCAACTCCGGCCACCAATTGTCCCAGGCTAGACATCTTCTCTTGCTGTACCAGTTGCATTTGGGTTTGCTGCAACTGGCTCAGGGCGTTTCCTAGATAGGTGGCTTGAGTTTGAGCGGCAAAGGCGGTTGCTCGTGTTTGGGCAAGCAGTTCTGCCTGATCGAGAGCGATCGCTACTTGATCGGTGACAGCTTTGAGTAACCGAACTTCGCTATCAGTCCATTGGCGCGAACCGCGACAGTGATGGCAAATAATAGCACCCAATTGACCAGAATGGGTTCTCAGTGGCAGCAACAGCACCGAGGTTACTGCCAGTTGATGCAGCAGGGTGCGATCCTCCGGGGTGAGTGCCTCTGAGGTAGTAGAAACATCCTCAATCCTTAGCATATCTAGATTTAAGATAGTTTCTGCCAGAACGGAGCCTGGACCAAGGGAAAGTTCCCCCAACGCCATCTGAATCTCTGGGTTAGTCGCTTCGTGAGTCACCATAAAGTTGAACCGATCTTTGTTGGGCAGACACCACACAAAGTCACAGCGATCGACTTGCAACAGACTATGAATCTCATTCACTGCCGTTTGTAAAATCGTGTCCAGATCCAGAGAATTACGGATTTGATTTGCCAGATTAAACAGAATTGAATCTTGTTGACCAACCAATTCCTGGGTAATCAATTGCTGTTTTAATTGTTTGATTTCCGGGATCGTTTGACGCAACTTCGTGGTGTTGCGCTTTAGCTCCAATTGCGCTACCACTTGGTGGCTGAGTATCTGCAATCCTTTCCGTTGTTTCTGATTCAGATCGCGCGGTTCAATGTCCATGACGCAGAGTGTACCCAAGGCACAACCGCCAGTTATTACTAGGGGTACTCCGGCATAAAATCGAATATTGGGAGCATTGATAACGAAGGGATTGGTGGCAAAGCGGGGATCGGCCAGGGTATCTGGAATTACAAATACATCTGACTGGCGAATGGTGTAGTTACAAAATGCTAGGTCTCGGCGAATTTCTGTTAATGTGATTCCCACCTTAGACTTAACCAACTGGCGATCGGCTCCGATAAAACTCACCAGTGCCATTGGAGTTTCGCACAGATCGGCTGCCAGTGCTGTTAAGTCATCTAATGCTCGATTGGGTACAGCATCCAAACCCTGAAACTGATATACTGCTTTGAGCCGTGTCAGTTCGTTGGTGCAGGGGAGCATGGAATCAACTAATAATTCAGGGATTTTCATAGTTTTATAATTGAGGTGCGATCGCTAATTTGACAGCGAAACAAGTATATTTGCGATCGCTACTCTAAGTTTTTCTGAAGCTTTAGATTTCATAAACTCTTATTTTCTAGCAATATTTTAAATCAAATTCTGAATGCGAGTTCAAGTATAACGCCGTTTACTTAGATGCTGTTAATGGCAACTTACAACGTTTATCGGATAAATACGGGGCTAACTTATTGCACTGTTATCATATGCCAAGCTTGCCGCCAGATAAGGTACTTCCAACTAAAAAAATATCCTATCGCTGTGTAGGCAGCAAAGCCGGGAGCAGGGGGCAGGGAGAAAAAGAAAATAAATATATATTATCTGAATAAATTGGATAATTTATTTTCTGGAAGTCCCTAACTTGAAAATGGAAGCGATGTTCAGCCATTTGCGTCGCCATCAACGGCGAATCAGTGACCGCAAGTCAACTGCCGCATTGCGCTATTTTGGTCAATAGACCTCTTGGCATTTGTGCTTTTTGCACTCTTGGGGAAAAAGGTGCATGTTAAAGGGGAAGGGGAAGCGGACAATACAGAACCTTTTCCCTTTCATCCTGCCCCTTATCCCCTTCTTGAAACCCGACCTTCCCCTTTTCTCGGACTTTTGCCAAGAAATCCAATATCAATGCGAGCGGAGGATGTAATTTCTGTAAAAAATGACTAATTCCAAATAAGATGTTTGTAAAAAGTTTCGTCAAACCTGTGGGCTTGTTACTGTTACATAACAGTAGAAGTAATTTATCAGGTTATAGTGAGTGAGGTTGTTGTTTTGAAATCCCAATTAACTAATCATCAGGTCGAATTACAGGATTGCACTATTTTTTATCAGCAAAGTAAGTCGGAGTCGAGTTCAATCCCGATTCTTTTTTTACACGGATGGGGAATCTCTACCCAGCCTTATCAAGAAGTGCTGACACTACTAGCACAGCACCACAGCATAATTGCTCCTGACTTGCCTAGTTTTGCAAGATCGAGTCACTCTGGGCTAATTTTTGATTACGTTAGCTATAGCAAACTTCTCCTCTCGTTCTTGGAAGTTTTAGAGTTACAACATTTTCATCTAGTTGGACAATCATTTGGCGGAGGTATTGCTATTACTTTAGCTGCAAGCGTTCCAGAAAAAGTTACCAGTGTAATTCTGATAGATAGTACAGGAATTCCCACGCTATCAATACCGAAGATAATTCTGCGAAGGGGGATCGAAATGACGGTTCAACTGTTTTTACCAAGAATGGGGTTGAAATTAGTTGATATTCCTTTAGTTTTCTCCTATAACCTGTTATTTAATACAAGAAATGTTCTTCAAGGATTGCTAATTTCTTTGTACGAAGACATCAGCTATTTACTACCAAAAATCCTAGCTCCTTGTTTATTATTATGGTCAGAGAAAGACCTAACTACGCCATTAAGTAACGCTCAAGAAATGGCGGCGAAGATACCCAACAGTAAGTTAATGACTGTAGAAGAAGGTTGTCACGAATGGGGACTTTGGTATCCTGAAAAATTCACCTCACTCATACTGGATTTTATTTGTCAAAAAATTGAGAAATATTAATATAGCTAGTACCGCCAGACCCAAATCACTCATTCAAAAAGCTTATTGTATAGGCTTATCAATAGACCTTTTCGCATTTGTATTTTTTGCACTCTTGTGGGAAAAGGGACTCATTTTTATTGGGGAAAGGGAAAATACCAAACCTTTCCCCCTTTCCCCTTTCCCTTTTCCCGACAAATGCCAAGAAGTCTAATGATTTAAAATGGTCTATTTATTTACACTTCTCTTCCACAGCCGTCAAATAGGGTCGCTTCACCTCCCCCAGATGCTTCATCACAGCACGTGCGGCTTCTTCCAAGTTCTCGTTTTCCCGCAATTTATTAATGCGATCGCATATCTCCTGCATCTGCTGACATTCCGATTCCAATGCGTAAGTCCTAAGAAAGATTAATCCTCAATATTTAAAATCCAATTTTGAAATTTTGGTTTTAATATAGAATTTCTACATACCCTTGTGTTCCATTCACCCGGATTCTCTGTCCGTCTTCGATCAGCTTAGTAGCATTCTCCACTCCGACAACTGCACTTATACCATATTCACGTGCGATAACTGCTCCATGTGTCATCAGTCCACCAACTTCGGTGACTAGGCCTTTTATGGATACAAACAATGGTGTCCAACTAGGGTCAGTAAAAGAGGTGACTAATATATCGCCATTTTCTAGATCGGCATCTTCCATGTTTAAGATAACACGTGCTCGTCCCTCTATAACTCCAGAGGAAACAGCCAGACCTACAATAGCTTCGGCTGGGAGATTTTCCCGTTTGTACCGACCTGCAATGATTTCACCATCAGACGTAATAATACGTGGGGGAGTTAGCTTTTCATAGTGTTTGTACTCGTCTTTTCGTTTGCCGATCGTTTGGTAATCAAGTTTATTTATACGTACAACTGAGCGAAGTTCTTCAAAAGTGAGATAGTATATATCTTCTTTTTCATTAATAACGCCCGCTTGTACGAGTTGTTCGGCTTCTTTGAGTAAAGCTTTCTTATAAACGAAGTAGCGGTTAACTATGCCGTATTTTGGATATTCGCGATAACCGATGAAATTACGAATTAGGTTGATCGTTCGTTTTGTCTGTTCGGCCTTTTGTTCGCCATCCGGTAATTGCTGCAATCGATTTAATAACTCTTGTTCTTTTTTCAAAGCCTCTTGTCGCCCTTGCTCAAATTTGCGATCGCCCGCACCAGGCTCAAAGTTTTTGATGTGACTGAGAATCATGGGGACAAGCGTAGTTGGTTTTTCACTCCAACGAGTTTTAGTAATATCGATTTCTCCGGCACATCGCATTCCGTATTTGTTGAGATAAGCATAGATAGCGTCTTGGGTTTCCTTTCCACCATTAAACTTAACCAGTTCATCCAAAAAGCTATCATCTTTTATATGTTGTAAATAATCAATTACTTCAGGATAAGGACGAATCACATCTGCGACATCCAATAGTTGCAGACCCATTTCGGAAGTAATATTGTTTGGTACAGATTGAGAAAGCGTGTCTGCTGCGTTTTTTTCACCTAACCACTCCTGCATTTTTTCATTGATCCATGATGAAGCATTCATAGCAGTCATAATCGCACCAAAACTTTGTGGATCGGATAAACTCTTCTTTAATTGCTGGATATCTTCTTGAATAAAATCAATCAGATCCGATCCTGATTTCGTCTGGATGTTCTGTTTTAAATCTTCTACCAATGTTTGACTACGCCCAATCAAATCGGGAACGATCGCCGGATCGTATTCGGTCAGCGTTTGAAAATCCAAAGACGATGCACCCTGATTGCTGTTACCGGAACTTTGTTCTTGCTTGTCATCTGGTAACAATTTTCTGAAATCTCCCCGATCTAGTATGGTCATAAGTGCGTCCCTTATCAGCGGATCGGATTTTCCCAAAACATCTATCAAAATTTTTCTTCTCACAGGTGAAGCCAAATCATGGGTGACATCAACAAACAACCTTCCACCAGCTTGATACATGGGGCGAGCAGCTGTTAACTGGAATAAAGACAATCCCAATGGTTTGATGGGGTCAGTCATCATTTGTTGATGACCGACAGATACATAAACGTGATTTTCTTCATCATTCGCTTCAGGAATGGGATATAAAGTCGTGATAGGCCGACTCTGGACAATATGAAATATGTCATCCACCAAACACCATTCGATGTCCTGGGGGCAGCCGAAATGTGCTTCGATCTTTCTGCCTATGCGCTCAAGCTGTACAATCTGCTCATCCGTCAGTGCTTGCCTGTTTTGTCTTTCAGGCTCAATCTCCTGTTCTTTCGTCCCGCCATCTTTTAAGGCGTAAATAGCCAGTTTCTTGGTGGATATCTTCTTATCGATAACCTTGCCGTTGCACACTTTATAGATATCAGCATTCACCAGACCTCTGACCAAGGCTTCACCAAGTCCGAAGCCCGCATCAATGGATAAAACCTTCCGATTAGAAGTGACGGGATCGGCAGTAAACAAAATTCCTGCCACCTGTGGAAAAACCATTTTCTGAACAACCACAGACAGGTGGACTTGACGGTGGTCGAAGCCATTTTGAAGGCGGTAAATTACTGCTCTCTCGGTAAATAGCGATGCCCAGCACTTGCTAATATGCTTTAAAATTGCTTCCTTCCCGATAATGTTCAAATACGTATCCTGCTGACCTGCAAAAGAGGCTGTCGGTAAATCCTCAGCAGTTGCGCTGGATCGTACTGCATAGGCATTTTTTTCTCCAAGCCTGGAGAGAAGGCGGGCGATCTCTTCATTAATGTCTTGAGAAATAGTTATACCTTCAATAACCCTACGAATCTCACCGCTAAGTTCGCTGATTTTATCCCTGTCTTCCACCTTCAGAAGCGATAACCGATCGAGTAATTCGTTAATCGACGACGTTTCCCCAATGATTCTTGTAAAAGCTTTAGTAGAAATACAAAAGCCATCCGGTACGAGTATTCCTTCAATTTTGGTAAGTTCCTCCAGGTTCGCACCTTTACCCCCAACAACCTTGAGTTTTGTTTTGTCGATATCTTGAAAACCAAGCACATATGAACTCATCAGTTTCCCTCCTTTGGCAATTCATACTACGGTTGCAATCAGCGGCAGCAAACAGCCTTTGCATCACAACCAGGATGTTTAACAGTCCGCTGCATTGCAATTGTTAGGCAGATCCACTAACACCGCCTTTGTGTACTTCATAGCGCAACTCAGCCATGCCAGCACCCATCTGATGAACAGACACTAGGCGCAGAACTGGGCTTAACACTCTGCGAGGGAATAGCGGCTTACCCTTGCTGAGGGTGGCCGAGCCAACCTGTACGATCAGCTCATCCAGTAAACCAGCATCGTAGAATTGACCAGCCAAATCTCCGCCTCCAACTATCCAGATGTTTTTGGTACCAGCAGCAGCTCGCATTTGGGCGTGGGCGTGGCGTACATCTCCGTTGACGAATCGGATGTTCGCACCTTCGATTATTGTCAGCTTGCGATTAGAGAATATCCAGGCTGGCTGAGTGTATGGCCACGCAAAGCCAGTCTCAGTGGCAACCTTTTGGGCGTTGCGTATCATCCACTCGTAAGTTGCCGATCCCATTGCCAACGCACCCACGTCTGAAATGAACTCTGGATAGCTGGAGTCATTCAGATCGCCAAGCGGAAACAGCCAATCTAGTGAGTCATTCTCAGTCGCAATGAAGCTATCAAGACTTGTCGCTGTAAAGTACTGAGTTTTCATTGTTGTATGCACCTAAATATGACTTCAAGCGCCTAACGGTGTCCATCACCCGCCACAGATCGCCTTTGCATCATAACCGATCGACTCTCGGTGGTCGGTGTGCCTGGGCAAATGGCACGCTTGTAAAGCTCGAAAGCTTGTGTAGCCTCGTTCCCAGCCTCCAAGCTGGGAATGTATTCCTGTGGGCTGCTGCCTCTGGTCAAGCTATGAAGGCGAAGCCTCCCTAACTGGTTTCCAGCCTGGAGGCTGGGAACCAGTTAGGGCAAGGGCTGTGTCTTAAGTTAGTGCCATTCGTGCATGGGCGTTGTTATGCGGCGATCGCCTGCCTTAAATCACGATACATAATGACACGTCGATCGCGATAATGGCAATTGCCTATGACTATTGGCTCTGCCGAACAATATATTCTCGATCGATGTCATCGACCACAAAGACAATAAGCAGACCGTCCGCTCGATGTCCATACAAGCACCTCATCCCTAGCAAGAGAGACTCAAGCTTTCGCCAAAAACTCATCTAGGCAGTCAAAAGTCGAGTTCCACCCTTCGATCGCACCCATCTGTTCATGCTTACGCCGATCCTCAATAGACTCATGCATAATCTGGAGTGTGAGTTTGGTATTGCCATCTAAATCCTCGAAAATGGCTGTTACAACCATTCCCTTTGGTAAATCAGCATTTACGACTTTTTCAAAGCCTTCATCAAATTCATCGCTGGTAACAATCCTCTCAAAGGGTACGATTTCGCGAAAAACACCTTTGGCGGGGTACTCCCTGCCGTCTGGGCCAGTCATCACGTAGCGCCATTTCCCACCGGGACGCAGATCCATCTCAATCACACGGGTTGTAAAACCTTTGGGCCCCCACCACTGCGCTATGTGTTTCGGATCGGTCCATGCTTGGAACACAAGGGAGCGCGGCGCTTTCAAGACGCGGACGATCGCGATCTCACGTTGAGATTGAGCATCAGTGTCATCCTCAATGTTGCTCATTTTGTTTCTCCTGAGTTTGTAATTCGTGCAGGTAATCATCAAGCCGATCGAGCCTCTGTTCCCACAATTGACGATATTGCTCAATCCAATCCGCCGCGTCCCTGAGCGGCTGTGCTTTAATCTGGCAGGGTCGCCATTGAGCTTCGCGACTTTGCGAGATCAGTCCAGCACGCTCTAGTACCTTTATATGCTTTGAAATTGCAGGAAGACTCATCTTAAAAGGCTTCGCTAACTCACTCACCGATGCCTCACCCTTAGCAAGGTGAGCCAGAATTGCACGCCGTGTAGGATCGGCTAGGGCAGCAAAGGTAAGGCTCAGTTGTTCGTTAGACATTTTTATTTAACCTAATGGTTAATTAACTACTAGGTTAAATGTACTATTGAATCATGTCAAGCCCCCACTTAAGGGAAATCAAAGAAATAAAATGCCCATTTGAGCAATATATACGTTGTGCTGCGTAACACGTAGTGCTTCGCCAAACAATACTTTGCGTGGTGGCAAGCAGAGGTGCAGAGGGGCAGAGGGGAAAGAACTTGTACGAATCTCTCCCCTGCTCCTCTGCCGACCTCCACCTAACATTTTTGGGTTGCCAGACTACTAGTCAGGGCTATCTTGTTGGAGGTAGGGTATAGCCTGAGTCTGTTTAGGAAAATTGAATTTTAGTGCATCAAATAGAACAACATCTTCTTCCTTCTCAACACCAAAAGTCAGTCACTGATTCGTTGGCCTAAGTGTCAAAAACCCAAAAGAATTTTGACTTCTAGACAATGATTCTACTGCGATCGCTGCCAGAGGAACCAAATATCGATTGTCTATTGAACGATCTCTGTTTGGCTGCAACATCAATGCAGATAGTGTTAACGGGACTATTGATAATTGATTCAAAAAGTCTGCTTATCGTGTCGGATCGTTGCTGACTTGAACAATCAGCTTGCCGAAGTTTTTCCCTTGTAGTAAGCCTATGAAGGCGTGCGGGGCGTTTTCCAGTTTCTGTACAACATCTTCCTTATACTTGAGCTTACCTTCTTGCAACCATCCAGAAACATCTTTGACAAACTCTGCCTGCCGATGTTGGTAATCACCTACAAGAAATCCTTTGATTAACGCCCGTTTAACTAACAGCGGCATTAAATTAGGGCCAGGAGGAGAATTTTCTGCGTTATACTGCGAGATTAAACCAACCAATGGGATTCTTGCTCCTTGATTAATGTGCTGCAACACCACTTCTAAAATCGGGCCAGCTGTATTGTCAAAGTAAACATCGACCCCGTTCGGACAAGCGGCTTTTATGGCTGAACTCAGGTCTTGAGTTTTACGGTTAATACAGGCATCGAATTCTAATTCTTTCACTACATAATCGCATTTTGCATCACTCCCAGCCACTCCCACCACGCGACAGCCTTTGAGTTTGGCAATTTGACCAGCTACAGAACCGACCGCGCCAGAGGCAGCAGAAACAACAACCGTTTCGCCAGCCTTGGGTTGCCCAACATCAAGCAGAGCAAAATATGCCGTCATTCCGGGCATTCCCGTTACGCCTAAGGCATAGGAGATGCGAGCTTGATTGGGGTCAAGCTTACGCAACGTTTCGCCTTTCGATATGGCATAGGCTTGCCAGCCGTCATAACCAAGCACAAAATCTCCGGCTGAGAATTGGGGATGGTTAGATTTGATCGTTTGGCTAATTGTGCCACCGGCCATCACAGACCCCAGTTCTACTGGAGCAGCATAAGACTCGCGATCGCTCATCCGACCGCGCATATAAGGGTCGAGGGACAGGTAGATCGTCCGATTAAGGACTTCACCTTCCCCCGGTTCTGGAATTGGTGTTTCGACAAGGGCGAAGTCGCTCTCTTTCGGTTCTCCAACCGGACGGCTTTTGAGTAAGATTTGTTGGTTAATTGAACTAGTCATTGGTTGTGCCTGCTTATTTGCTCGTTTTTTCTATCAAAACTACAAGTCGTCTTGAAAACACCCTTGTTACAGTAGCTTGTCTAATGTAATGGGCAGATTGCGAATCCGTTTGCCTGTAGCGTGATAGACCGCGTTGGCGATCGCAGCTGCGGCTCCAACTGTGCCAATTTCGCCAATTCCCTTGCTACCAATCGGGTTGAGATGCAAAGCTTCTTCTTCGACAAAAAAGGCATCAATGCTAGGAATATCGGCATTCACCGGAATTAAGTACTCAGCGAGATTCGAGTTGACAATTCGTCCCAAATGCGGATCGACGACGCTCTGCTCCATCAATGCCATACCGATGCCCCAAATAATTCCGCCAATCAGCTGGCTGTGGGCAGTTTTGGGGTTAACGATCCTTCCGGCAGCAAATGCGCCGACATAACGAGTAATTCGCAGTTCGCTTAATCCTGGATGGAATTGTACCTCGGCAAAATGTGCGCCGAAAGAGTAGTGAGTAAATTTCTTGGTTTCTTCATCAGGCTGAACCTGTTCCTGTGCTGAAATCGATTCCATTTGGTGCTGCTGTAAAATCTCTACATAGGTCTGTGCCTGAGTCGGATTATCCTTGAGGTAGCAACGCCCATTATCCACCGTCACCTCAGCTTCGGTATGCCCGTAAAGAGGAGAGTTGGGATTATTGAATGCCAGATTGAGCAGTTTACGTTGTAGGGATGTGGTAGCAGCATATACCGCAGACCCAACGCTAGCAGTTGTCTTAGACCCAGCTGCAACAGGAGCTTCGGGCATCTGGGTATCGCCTAGCTCAAAGCGAATCGATACCACCGATAGCCCTAAGGTATCTGCTGCAATTTGCTGCATGATTGTGTAAACACCTGTGCCTGGGTCGCAGGTACTACTTTGCACGAGGACATTGCCATCAGCAAACAGTGTAGCCGAGGCAGTCGTCCCAGAAAAGCGGGCATCATAAGCCATCGTTGCCATTCCCCAACCTACGAGGCGATCGCCATTTCGCATAGAACCGGGTTGTGGGTTGCGCTGATGCCAGCCAAATCGCTCTGCGCCTTGCCGATAGCACTCCTTGAGCGACTTACTAGACCAAGGATCTCCCGTTTCTGGGTCAACGTCAGCGTAATTGCGTAAGCGGAGTTCGATTGGATCGATTTGTAAGGCGTATGCCAGTTCATCCATTGCCGACTCGATGGCAAACAACCCTGGTGTTTCTCCAGGCCCACGCATAGTATAGGGGCCGCTGAGATTACTGGGAGCGAGACGGTAAGTAGTGGTAACGTTCGGGCAAGCGTATATTTTGCGGCTAGTGCGTTCGACTGGTGCAACGACCCGGTTATCAAAGGTTGAAGTCCGGGCGATCGCATGGTGCGTGAGTGCTGTCAGTTGCCCTGTGGCGGTTGCACCTAACTGAATGTGGTGTTGAATGAGCGGACGGTAGCCGACACCTGCAAATTCCTGTCGGCGGGTGAGAACCAACTTAACTGGACGATTGACCTGACAAGCAGCGATCGCGGCAAGTACTACGTGCGTCCAAGCAGGGCCTTTGTAGCCAAAGGAACCGCCAACAAACTGCTGAGTCACGCGAATCTTTTCGCGCGGCATTTGCAGCCACTCAGCTACAGCATTGCGGATGCCGTAAACCCAGGTAGTCGGTTCGTATAATGTCAGTAAATCATCTGACCAAACTGCGATCGTGCCATGAGGTTCGATGGCGTTGTGATGCTGCATAGCGGTGGTGTAAGTTTGGTCGATCCGAACAAAGGCATCTGCCAGTCCCTTTACTGCATCACCTTGGACGATATCTGGTGGTTTTCCCCAAACGTTATCGGGTGGAAAGGCACGCTCCATCGCTTCTTGCATGGTTATCGTAGGTGGTTCTTCTTCATAACGAACCTTCACTAGTGATGCGGCACGATCGGCCTCCTCCAAAGTTTCTGCAACCACAACTCCAATGTGTTGCCCATTGTAATGAATTCGGTCATCTTGAAGCGGAATATACTGTTCTCCAGCACCTCCTCCTTGACTGGCACTATCTAATGTAACTCTTGCAGGCGCAATTGGCGGCGCATTGAGATGTGTGAGTATTGCCAGTACACCGGGAGCAACTTCAGCTGCTTTTGTATCTATCGACACAATACGTCCGTTAGCGATCATGCTGTTAATTAAGACTGCGTGAACTAAGTTAGGAATCGGCATTTCGGCACAGTAATGTGCGCCTCCGGTCACTTTTAGCCGTCCGTCTACGCGATCAACTGCTTTTCCAATTACCGGATTCATTGCTCACCTTCTGTAACCTGAAAAAATGCTTGTACTAGCGTGCGCCGCAGCAGTTCTACTTTAAAGTGGTTGTATTGCTGCGGTTTAGCATCGTGGATTGTTGCAAGAGCGGCTGCTTCATAAGTGGATGCATTCGCAGGTGAACCGATGAGAACTCGTTCTGCCTCGGTTGCTTTCCAGGGTTTTGTACCAACTCCACCCAACGCAATCCGTGCATCGGTAATTTGACCATCTTGAACGTCCAAAGCCGCAGCTACAGAAACTAGAGCGAAATCATAGGAGGCGCGATCGCGCACTTTCAAATAGTGCGATCTAGCCGCAAAGGGCAGTGGTGGTAATTCAACGGCGGTAATCAATTCTCCGGGTTCCAAGACGGTTTCGCGATCGGGAGTGTCTTCTGGCAACAGATAAAAGTCGGCGATCGCAATCTGCCGACTTCCATTGGCGTTCTGCGTGTGAATAATCGCATCCAAGGCAACTAATGCCACCGCCATATCAGAAGGATGGGTGGCAATACAGCAGTCGCTGGTGCCGAAAATGGCGTGAATGCGATTGTAACCCCCAATGGCAGCACAGCCTGAACCAGGGATACGTTTGTTACAAGATGAAAATCCAGCATCGGTGAAGTAATAACAGCGAGTTCTTTGTAATAAGTTTCCCCCAACGCTTGCCATATTTCGCAGTTGGGGAGATGCTCCAGATAAAAGTGCTTTCGACAACACTGGATACTGTCGCTGAATATTCTCGTCTTATGCAACATCACTATTTCGCACCAGTGCGCCGATGTAAATTCCGCCGTTGGGTAAGCGTTCAATTTGCGATCGCGGCAAATCATTGATATCGATCAACTGCTGCGGAGTTTCTACATCCTCCTTCATCAGATCCAGCAGATTTGTGCCACCTGCAATAAACTTTGCCTGATGGTCTTGGTTCGCAGTTCTCACCGCGATCGCTGCGTCTGATGTACGTAGATAGTTAAATAGTTGCATTCCCGGCCCTCACGCTTGCTGCTACAGACTGAATTGCTGCGACAATATTTGGATACGCCCCACAGCGACAAAGATTGCCACTCATCAGTTCTCGAATGTCTGCATCCGAATCTGCTTTGCCCTCACTCAACAACCCGATTGCCGAACAAATCTGCCCAGACGTACAATAGCCACACTGAAAAGCATCGTTTTGGATAAATGCTGCCTGCATTGGATGGAGTTCATCTCCTTGTGCCAATCCTTCGATCGTGGTAATGGTTTTCCCTACCTGCATCACCGCTAGCGTTAAACAGGAATTCACCCGTCGTCCATCAATCAGCACCGTACAAGCACCGCACTGGCCGCGATCGCAGCCTTTCTTACTTCCTGTCAGTTCTAACCGTTCTCGCAATAAATCGAGTAATGTCACACGCGGTTCAACTTCGACCGTGTAAGGGCGATCGTTAATTTGGAGAGTAACTCTCATCTCTTTCATGCTTGCACCCTCCTTGGATTTCTAGAATTATATAGATGTCAGGATTCATAGACTCCAACCAACCGCGCTTGCTCAATCACATGGTCAGCGATCGCATTCAGTAGTTCCTCACGGTTAATATTTGGCTTCAGGTCAAGCTTTGCATCTAGGGCATATAACCAGAAATAGTAATGGTGAAGCCCGTGCCCTTTTGGTGGAGCTGGCCCCGTATACCCTGGCTGATTGGTACTGTTTATGCCTTCAGTAAATTTGCTACCACTTCCCTCTGCAATTTGGTTAACCGTTGGCTCAATCCCATAGATTAACCAGTGAGTAAACCCCTGTGGTAGAGGCGCATCTGGATCGTGACAGATGAGTGCTAATTGCTGGGTTCCGACTGGTAGTCCACTCCATTCCAAGGGAGGTGAGATGTTTTCACCGTCGCTGGTATACTGTTTCGGGATACGCTCAAGAGAAGTAAATGCAGGGCTGTGAATCCGTAAATCTTTGATATTCAACGCCATTATGTATTTCCTTTAGCAACAATCAGTTGCATTGAATAATTTATCGCAGCAGCACAGGTTGAGCATTAATGTGAATGCGAAAAAGACTATAAGGCTTCTGACGGAAATCGCGTCCCTTTTGGTAGTTTGGTTGACGGTGCAACTGGTTAGCTGTGACGTAAAGATAACCATCTGTTGCTACTGAAAGGGTATCGGGCCAAAGAAGGCGAGGATCGTGTACTAGCGTTTCCCATGTTCCATCAGGATGACAACGCAGAATTGCATTGTGTTCATAATTTGTCGCATAAATACATCCGGCTGCATCTGATTCGAGTCCATCTGCACCGCCGCCTTTATCTCCTTCATCAATTACTGTTGCGGCAACAGCACGATCCTCGATCGCTCGATCTACAAGAGCATCAACGGCAACACTGTAGAGACGACGACTAGCAAGCGGACAGTAATACAAACGCGATCCATCTGCATTAATTGCAATTCCATCTGACCCCATTTTGACGGGTTTGTTTGACCCATCTGCTTGACGTTCCATGAATGGGCGACCCTCAACCACAGGCAGAAAGCTCGATAGCTCTTCAGCTTTTGTAGAAGGATGATCGTGCAGTCTGCGCCAGCTTTCGCCGGATGCCAAATCGACTACAATAATTCCGTTCGCGCCTCGATCTGATGAATCGGTAATGAACGCTGTACCTTCAGCACCGCGCCGCAAGTCAAACCGGACATCATTAAGATAGGTTGTTGGCAATGCTACATCTGGGGGAAAGAGAATCGTTTTGATGACTCGATCGCTTGTTAAATCAACGCAAACCAGCTTGGGGCCGCCGTACTGTGTCAGTTGGAACATTGGGCTACCAGTATCGAGAATCCACAGGCGATCGCGGGGGTCAACCACAACACTTTGCACAGATACTAGCGTTTGTGCAAGGTTATCTGGGTTCGTGCGATTAATTTCCTGATTGGGATAAGCCACCGGGCGACCATCTCGGATTTCTGCCACCGTGAATTCAACTTCATCGCCCCATTTAGGAAAATTGACAAAGATGCGTCCCTGATGAGATACCGTTACACCCGTTGGCATAGCACCGTCAAAGTGGGCAACTGGCTCCAGTGTGCTTAATGATTCATCTGTTGGAAGCTTCTGCAATTGACTAACCATAGCATTTTTTCTTGTGTCTGATTACTTATTAGCTGATATTCAACCAGTAATTTTACGTAATTATTTTTGTTTATAGTATTAATTAAAACATTTCTGATATTGCCCGGAATTTTTGTTTTTAATGAGTCTGCAACAATGTCGCCTAGTTCGTCGAAAGCTTAAGCCGATTACAAGCTTTCAACTCTTACCATCCTACGGAAGCAGTAGTGCGATCGCGTCTTCCTAGTGAAGGATAACAACTGTGTATTTGAAAGCCATTACATAGAACATCTACCTCTCAAGGTCAAAGTTTACTCCTTCAATGGCTTTTAACTGAGTAATACCTTCGTCAAAAAAAGAGTATCTAGAATCCTTGTAAATCCCAGGTTTTTTGTGAATGAATTTTTGAGGACGCTATTTGCGCCCATGAATAGCAGTAGTGCCAATTCTTGCATCACTCCAGTCATGCCGCGTTCAACAAGGCGCAAGGATGCCAGCGACAAGGCGGCAATGCCGAGGGTGAATGCCCAGTAGGTAGCTGTAAAGGGTTGTTGAAACAACCACGGTAGCAGCCGCAGTAGAATCAGCCCTTGCAACAGTCCATAGCCGAAAAGGAACTGAGCAAAGGCATCGGGCTGACCGCTAGTGATACTCAAATAAGCTACACAGCCAACGGCAGGTGGGGCAAGTTGAATACCCAGCGTTGGACGTAATGGTTTAGGCAATGCTTCTAACAAGTAGAGGCGCTGCATAATCATCGACTCCAGTGCTAGCCACGAAAACAGCCCTCCTCCAAAAAACAACTGACCCCACTCTCGATAACCAAGGGTACTAGCAACGATCGCACTAACAAAACTACCCGCAACTGTAGAGAGGTAGAGAATGGGTGTAATTATTTCTGGCTTACGTCCTCCCATCCATAGCTGACCGGAACGATACACGCCAAAGCTTAACTGACCAATTGCACCAACAACAAATAATGTGATGGCGATCGCACGAGAGTAGGGTGCGATCGCTAGCGCCACCAACATCGTAGACACAGGCACTAAGCTGATAAAGCAACACAAAACAGGATGCTCAAATTCAGCTAAGGCATCTGCTCTCGCCCACAGCCATTTACCCACATAAAGCAGCAACAACACGAGCCAGATTGCAATTGTCAGCAACATAATTGCTTCGCCAATCCAGGTAGGCAAGTGCCAAAGTTTAGCAGCTACTCGCCAGCAACTACCTAATCCTGCCAAACCCAGAATCATGCCAAAAAAGGAAGCAGGAATGATGGCACGATAATCTTTCAATAGGGTAGGCTTTGGACGTGATTTTCTCACGATCTAGTTTTCCTGGCAGCAGTAGAGAGATGCAAGCGATGAAAAAAATTAGGCATATTCGGGTGGGGAAGATTGTTTCAAGGTGAGGAGTCGGTTCGTAAAAGACAACAAACTCAATTTTTAGGCTGTTTTGGTCGATTTCGATTGCAAACTCATCAAAACACAAATTAGGTTAGTGCAGGAGTGCGAATGGGCGCAGACTGTTCGCTGTAAATATCCATGATTGTGTTGAGCAATCGCAGTGCATCTGGCTTGGAACGCTGGAAAGAATTGCGTCCGATAATCGAACCAAATCCATGTCCGGCATGAATGGCACGAACTTCATAAAGGAAAGCATCATCACTGTCGATCGGCCCGCCCGAAAAAATGACAATCCGCCGTCCGTTAAAGGCACATTGCACCACATGATGCACTCGTTCAGATAATGTTGCGATCGGAATTTGCTCTTGCTCATACATCTTGCGGGCTGCATCCTGTTCAACGTGTTCGTTGGGCAGTTTCACTTTGATGATGTGAGCGCCCAATTGAGCCGCAATCTGAGCCGCATAGCCAATTACATCGATCGCTGTCTCACCCACTTTACTTAAACCCGATCCCCGCGCATAAGACCAAATCATCACGACCAATCCATGCCGCTTTGCTACCTCAGCACAGGCTCGAATCTGCTGATACATCTCAAACCGATGGGCTGAACCTGGATAGATAGTGAAACCGATCCCCACACATCCTAACCTCAGCGCATCCTCGACACTGCCAGTGAGTGCTTGTGTTGGGTCTGACTCAGCTAGTAACACATCGCGATTGTTGGCTTTCAGAATTAGGGGAATTTCACCTGCAAATTCTCGCGCTCCCGCTTCCAAAAATCCTAACGGTGCGGCATAGGCATTGCATCCTGCTGCGATCGCTAACTCAAAATGATAGCGAGGATCGTAGGCTGGTGGATTAGGCGCAAAACTGCTAGCTGGCCCATGCTCAAAGCCTTGATCCACAGGCAGCATGACGACTTTGCCAGTTCCAGCTAGTTTGCCATGATTCAGCAATCGGGCTAAATTAGTCAACGTTCCGGGATTGTCGCTGCCATACCAACTGAGAATTTCTTTTACTCGATAAGTCATAGTGTTTCTCCTAAAATTATTTCTTCAATGCCTGTTGTTCTAAGTGTCCGCCAAACTGGAAACGCATGGCAGACAGTAGTTTATCTGCAAAATCATTTTCGCCGCGCGAGCTAAACCGTTGATACAAGGCTGCGCTGAGTACAGGGACAGGAGTACCTTCGTCAATGGCGGCTGCGATCGTCCAGCGTCCTTCGCCTGAATCAGACACGCGCCCTTCAAAGCCTGATAGGTCTGGTTGTTCCAGGAGGGCGATCGCAGTTAGATCCAGTAGCCAAGAGGCAATTACACTGCCTCGTCGCCAAACTTCGGCAATATCAGGCAGATTCAAGTCATACTGATAATGTTCAGGATTGCGGAGGGGGGTCGTTTCAGCATTAGCTACACGGTTCTGTTTACCCACATTGGCGTGATGCAAGATATTCAATCCTTCTGCATAGGCTGCCATCAAGCCATATTCGATGCCATTGTGCACCATCTTGACAAAATGCCCCGCCCCATTCGATCCGCAGTGCAGATAGCCTTCTTCAGCCGTACTGCCCACCTTTTCCCGTCCAATAGTACGCGGAATATCACCCCGTCCGGGAGCTAATGATTTAAAAATGGGATCGAGATACTGAACCGCCATCCGAGATCCACCAATCATCATGCAATAACCACGCTCCAAACCCCACACTCCGCCACTGGTTCCCACATCTAAGTAGTGAATGCCCTTTTGCATCAGATCGTTTGCCCGTCGAATATCGTCAATGTAGTAAGAGTTGCCGCCATCAATTAAGATGTCGCCCGAATCCAGTTTTGCAGCCAGTTCCTTTACCATCTGCTCGGTTGGTTCTCCAGCTGGCAGCATCAACCAAATCGCACGAGGTTTATCGAGTTTCTGGACAAAATCATCCAAGCTATAAGTGCCGATCGCCCCTTCTGATACAAGCTGTTTCACTTTGTCTGGTGTGCGATTGAACACCACACATTCATGGTTGTTTTGCAGTAGTCGCCGAACAATGTTCGCACCCATACGTCCCAGGCCAATCACTCCCATCTGCATAATTTTTCTCCAATGTAATTCTCGTTTGCATAGAGTCGGTTCTGATTAGAGATAAGATTCTATTCCATTAACAAAACAGCAATATTTCATCGTTTTCGCTTGGCGGCGGTGAGGAGGTTGTCCACTCTAATCCAGTGGCATATACAGCTGGATGAGCGATCGCTATCGTTGTTCAACTGAAGAGAGAGGCTGTTTTGCTGTGGTTTCTGGCTTGATCTTGGGTCTATGATAGCGATGGAAAGTTTCTTCCTTCAGCCATTCTGTGGTTGCCTTAAAGTCATGCAGTGGAGTGGGCAGCATTTCTAAATACGTTGCACTGCGAATTAGATCGCCAGCTTTGCCAGTTATCTGCACTTTGCCAAACAAGTTTGATACCCCATTTCCTAAACCCAATTTCATTAGCGTACCCCGAAGACTCACATGGGCTGGGCTAGGGGATGCTCCTTTAGCAAGGGCAATCAAATTGTGGGCAATGCTCGCGCCTTGCTGATATGCTACTTGGGCTAGAGCCGGTAACGGTTGCGGCTGCACGACCGCGCAATCGCCTGCGGCAAACACTTCTGGAAAATCCAGCAGTTGCAGAGTTGAGGTGACAAGCGGTAGCCCATGCTTATCCAGGCGATCTGGGGGAATTTGGGACTTGAGATTTTGGATGAGTGGGTTCACGGCAGTCCCGGCTGTCCAGATGGTGGTTTGAGTCAACAGCGTTTTTATCTCAGTGCTGTTGGCAGGTTGATACTCCAGGTGGTCTTGAGCAACTGCTTTCACCCCTACGCCTAATATCAATTCAACAGGTACTGTTCGAGTTCTGAAAGCGTGGAGAGCCTCTTCCTGCAAACCTGCGTTGACATCGCCTGCAAGAATCGTCTTGCCATGATTGATTAAGACAATGCGAATCTGACGAATATCACCGCCGAGTTGGGCGTACCAGTTGGGTAACAAATCTGCCAGGGTTGCTGCCATTTCTACTCCTGTCGGCCCTGCCCCAACAACAGCAAATGTGAGGAGCGATCGCCGTTGTGTCTCGTCATCTGTTTGGCTAGCACGTTGCAAGCATTCTCGTAACTGGTCTTTCAGAGCGATCGCATTCTCTTGTGTCCGAAATGCGAATGCGTTTTTTTGTGCGCCCTCTGTTCCTAAATAACCCTGAATACTGCCAACAGCTAAGACCAGACGATCGTAGATATAATTTAAGCCAGAAGCTAACTTAAGATATTTTTCTCGCAGGTTAATCGCCACTACTTTGTCCTGTACAAAGTTGATATTACTGCCTTGCAGCAACTCTTTATAAGTCGGACAAACGACATCTTCTGACAATTCACTTGTTAATAGTTCATACAACATTGGCTTGAAGACAAACCGTTCTTGTGAATCGATCAAAACGATCGAGCGCAAGTCTTGCTGATGACGCAGATGCAATGCTGTAAAAAGACCTGCGAAACCTGCTCCGACAATCACTGTGGGGGGAGAAGAATTCATTTTAGGAAGTGGTGAATAAACAGCAACAAGCAATTTAACCAACGGCTTAACAATGTCGCTCTCTTTGGTCAATTAAAGATAAGTAAGCAATCAACTACGATTGCCAACGACAGCAACATCATGTAAACTATCGAGTACTTGAATAACGATTTGGCCAACTCCAAATTTGAGGGAGACTGTATTAACAACCAGACTTTATAAATAAAAATGCTTCCCAGGGCGATCGCAATAACTAGATACACCTAATTGTTGATTGAGAACGGATAGGTGAGCAGTAAGCTAACTGGAATCAGAATCAAAGTGTAAGCAAAAGTTTGTCGAGTT
Source organism: Nostoc sp. DedSLP03 (assembly GCF_034530815.1). Taxonomy (NCBI): domain Bacteria; kingdom Bacillati; phylum Cyanobacteriota; class Cyanophyceae; order Nostocales; family Nostocaceae; genus Nostoc; species Nostoc sp. DedSLP03. The sequence continues at coordinate 61,722 of NZ_JAVRCK010000025.1, read as the reverse complement.
GTGATTTCATTTCCTACCGCTGCACAGGCAGTTTCTGCTTTCACATGAGATGAAAAAATGTTCACAGTTTCGTGTTTGTCTGACATAGATTTGACTCTAACTCTCTTCTGGCTCAGTCAACGTTTTAATATGGCTGTATTCCGGTTCTATGGCGCGAATTGCAATTGTTTCAGCCTGGTTGCTGCCATCAGCTTGAACAGGATTTGCGTGTTGAAGCAATCTAGCGACCTCTTGGGCGACAGCAATGAGTGCATGATTAATAGGAGAATTTCCAAAAAAGTTACTTTGAGTTGAAGCTTTGGAATACTCAAAATCATCTTCAACTAGTAATGGCATACGTGTCATAAAATTATCCTAAACGAAATATTGATTAAGATTACTGATACTGTATGTTCAGCATCAGCGTTGAACATACAACCTTCTTCTTACTCTCTTTGTGTCAAGTAAACTGAAATATTGCTACTAAATTGCTCTCAATATTTGTCTGAATTAAATATATGCAATTAGCTCTAAATTGTCGTCCACTCAAAGTTTAAACTTTTGTACAATATAATGATTGATAAATCAGTCCATATATCAATGTAATGTTGGCTCCAACTAAGGTTGGAATCTAAATTCATACTAAAGTTCAATATATGGGTTCGCAGACTAAGTGAAATCAAATGAACGCTACTTCTTGTAATATACGTGTTCCTTGTGACAAAAGATCGTTTGCAAAACCCTGCCCTCGGTACTCTGGAAGTACGCCAATATCGTAGATAGTTCCTTCCTCTTTGTCTTCTTTGGCACATCCTGTAAAGATAACCGGAAGCACAAATCCTAAAATTTTATCGATCCGGCACACTTCCCAATTATGCATTCGGGATTATTCGCCCACGCTAGTCGTCCTGAGTTGACGCATTATGAATTAGAGTCTCTTCCAGATCAGATTAGTTTCAAATGTGGTTTGTGGGAACTAGATTTTAGTTCGGCTAATCCGAAAGAAGCGCCAATGATTTTCAACACTTACCATTACCGTATCTTCCGTGCGCTAGTGGCATACTTTAAACTCGGGCCTGGAGAGCGCTAGTTCAGCATCATATCCATCAATTTTTGTTTAAGCCCCGGTAAGATATATCTCTACAAAATTATTAATATAATAACGTAACTCGTCTCTAATATCTGATTCGTAAAGAAAATCTTCAGGGTACTCAACTCATTGCTAGGTCTGAGTTTCAGCGAATAAGTGTTGTATTGACTTAAATTACTGAAACTTTTATTAAACAAGTACTTTACTTGAGTTTACAAATTAGCTCTAACAGCACGGTAAGAGCTGATAAGAGAGACTATGATTATCACTCCATTAATAGAAGAATCGATTTGATACATTCATAATGCTTTAATTAGCGGTAATAAAAGATAGTAAATAATCAGTAGCGTTTTTATCTCAATACAAACTATGAATTAAGCAAGCCTTTAAGTTTTATATTTTTTTAGTGAAGTTTTACTAGTATTTTTAGAGAAAGATTATAGTATTAAATAAGACAAACAAATCACTGAGTAAGAAAAGCTTATTATATTATGGCAGGCGCACCTTTTAATGGAAAAGGCGATTCAACTCATAGCCGAGAGAATCAGCAATACGCCTCCTTGGTAGAGCAACTTGATTTGATGATTCGGGCGCGGTATCCCCTACTGTATGTAATTTCCGTAGAAGAAGAACCTGTAGAAGAAGTACTATTGCAAGTTGCATCGCGTTCTGTGCCACAACGACAGGTTTTATTTTGGGATATTGTTCGAGGTTGGAGTGACAATGGTGCAGATAAAGGTTCGGTGATGGCTGCATTAGCACGCATTGCTAAAGCTGACTCTCAAACAGCAGCGATGTTTGTGCTGCGAGATTTGCATCCATTTGTGAAAAACCCTACCACAGAGAAGAATGCACCCATTGTTAGGGAGTTGCGAAACTTAACGCGGGAGTTAAAGCGATCGCGTAAAACCATCGTTACTACCAGTCATACTTTAGAACTTCCCGACGAGTTACTGCAAGAGGTAACAGTCGTTGATTTTCCTTTACCTAGCGTTGGCGAAATCGATTATTTAATTCAGCAGTTAGTAGTACCAGATAAATTAAATGTTTCCGGCTTGGCGCGGGAACAGTTAGTTAAAGCTTGCCAAGGTTTAAGTCGCACTCGTATTTCTAGAGTATTGGCTAAAGCCTTAGCTGCCAAACAGCAGGTAAATGAATCTGACATCGATGGCGTATTAGAAGAAAAAAAGCAAGCAGTTCGCCAAACTGGGATTTTAGAGTTTTTCACACCGCAAGAATCACTCAAACGAGTGGGAGGATTAGATCAACTCAAACAATGGGTATTGATGCGCCAAGATGCTTTTACCGAAGAAGCCAGACGCTACGGTATTCCTAATCCCAAAGGTATGCTTTTGGTAGGGATACAGGGAACGGGTAAATCTCTCTCTGCTAAAACTATTGCCCATGAATGGCGCTTACCTTTACTCAGATTAGATTCCGGGCGTTTATTTGGCGGGATTGTTGGTGAAAGCGAAAGCCGCGTCCGCCAAATGATTCAGCTAACCGAAGCAATGGCCCCTTGCGTTTTGTGGATTGATGAAATTGACAAAGCCTTTGGCAATATTACCAGTGGCATTGATGGTGATTCCGGGACATCGCGCCGGGTTTTTGGCAGTTTAATTACTTGGATGCAGGAGAAAACTAGCCCAGTGTTTATTGTTGCCACTGCCAATAACGTGCAAATATTACCAGCTGAGTTGTTACGCAAAGGACGATTTGATGAGATTTTCTTTTTAAATTTACCTACACCAGTCGAACGCCAAGACATTTTTAAAGTGCATTTGCAACGGTTACGTCCCAACCGCCTGCGAGAATTTAATTTAGCTGTGTTAGCCAAACAAACTGCGAACTTTAGCGGTGCAGAAATTGAACAAGTAATTATTGATGCTATGCACCAAGCATTTTCCACAAGAGTCGAGGGACAGCGGCGAGACTTCAATACAGAAGATATTTTACAGGCTGTAGCGCAGACAGTACCACTAGCTGCGATCGCTCGTCATCAAATTGAAGCTTTAAAGCAATGGGCAGCAGAAGCAGGCGCAAGGCCAGCTTCCAATGATGTTCAGTTAGTGGAGGAATTAAAGCACTATTCAACTCAACAAGGAATCGGGCCTTTAGAAGTTGATTAGAATAGAAAAACTATGTGTTTTCTGCTTCTTGTTTTTTAATCCAAAATCCAAAATCTAAAATCCAAAATTGATATCATGTCTCATTTCACAACTATTAAAGTTCAAATCAAACGCGGTGAAATTCTTCATGAAGTGTTGCAAGAATTAGGTTATCAAGTGGAGTCTAACACCAATGTACGCGGATATCGAGGCGATACAACTCAAGCCGAGTATGTAATTCGTCAAAAAAACGGTTACGATTTGGGTTTTCGCCGCAGTGGTGAGAATTACGAAATAGTTGCAGACTTTTGGGGAGCAAAAATTAATCAACAACAATTTGTTAATTCCATCAGCCAAAAATATGCTCATAAAACCTTGATGGCAACAGTTCAAGAACAAGGTTTTAATGTTGAGGATGAAGAAGTATTAGCAGATGGAACCGTCCGAGTAGTTGTAGGACGTTGGGTTTAACTATATCGTGAGAAACGAGATCCCCGACTTATCAAAGAAGTCTCCGCAGATCGGTTTGTGATAGATTATGAAGGTCAAGAATGTGGAAATAAGATTGAGATTTCTTCCCTACAGCTTCCTGAATTTTTTCACCAGTTTCTAAATTAGCTTGCAGCCATTCTCCAGATGCTAATAAATGGCGCAAGCTCCTATAATCTACCCCTACTTCTGACTTTAAAGGAATATGTTGTAATAAATTTTGTTTTTCATTTTGTCTGAAAGACTGAAACAGTAAATCGTAAGCCACCGACTGTAATACTCCCGTTTCAGTTAAAACAATCTGGTTCAAAAGCTCTTGACCTTCTCTACCATATTTGAGAGCATCGGATAAAGCTGCGATTCTAATTTCCTGCGAATTGCTATCAAGACGACGCTTCACACCTTCGATTCCACCTAAAACTAACCCATCTACAAGAGGTGGTGATTGTCCTCCAAGTACAGCATCATATTCTCGCGGGTGATTGGGATTATCTGGTATCATTTTCTTCCTCGACGCTAATACCAGTGTGCCCATTTTAGGACATGCGATCGCACTTATTTGGAATCGCACCTATCCTTGATTCTATGGAACTCGCCATACTTGAATGAATTTCCCAACGTAACTGACAATAGTCTGTCCATCTGGACTAATAGTAACACTTGTGGCATCAGGAAGTTTAGCAAGTAATTCTTGTGTCTGCAAATTCCAGATATTAATATCACCGCCACAACTAACAAATATTTTTCCATCTGCACTCAAAGTAAAACATCTCAATGGATCGGTATTACTAAATAATTTATGAATTTCTTTACCAGTTATCAAGTCCCATATTCTGATGAGTTTTGGCATATGATGGTCGCTAGTTATTAAAGTTCTTCCATTCGGACTAATTGTCAACAATACACGATTAGAATTATAGTCAAAAGTATCCTCTCCTACCAATGTGTAAATTTCACTTCCAGTTCTAAAATCCCAGATTTTTATAGGTTTATCATAACTAGCGCTTGCGAGGATGTTTGTATCTGCATTAATAGCGACAGAAGTTATACGTTGTAAATGTCCTTTGGTAATGTCAATATTTTGTTTATTTTCTAAATCCCAGACAATAATATTACCAGCTTCATTACCGCTAGCTAAGATTTTGCCATCAGAACTGAGAGCAATAGCGGTAATAGTATTACGCCTTCGAGTTCCAGAGTCCCACAATGGTTGTCCGCTAATAACATGACTTAATTGCTCAGTATTGATATTCCAAATTTCAGTTCTAATGGTCTTGTCATGTTGATAACCAACTATCGCCAACGTTTGAGCATCGGAACTGAAAGTTAAATATTCTGGGTATTCCCTCATTCTTGTACCAAAGGTTTTATTGATGGTGCGAAGACTTTTTCCTGTTTTCAAATCCCACTTTTTAAAATCTAGATAAGTCCCACCAACAATACTGCCATCTCTTTGAGGTTCTTCAAAAGAACTACCGCCAGCATCGCAACATACTAGGGTTTTACCATCGGGATGAATGGCGATCGCTGCATCATAATACTTATTAAGTTCAATTGTATAAACACACCCAAAAAACCGATAGGGATTAAATTCTAAGATTGCCTGTTTTACTTTTAATTCTGAGATATCCCGCAATAATTTATATGCTGCTAGCTGTACCTTTTTTGATGGGTCTTTTAAAGCCTGAATTACTAAATCCCAGCCTTCTTGTCTATAGTTAATGAGTTGCGAAAGCGCTAAAACGCGGTAATTTTCATCACTGTTAGCGAAACTTCGTTTTGCGCCTTCCAATCCGCCTAAAACTACACCATCGACTGGCGCAAAATTTTGCCCGCCAAGCACTGCATCATATTCTCCGGGTTGTTTGGTATTATCTGGCATCGCTTTTTACCTGTTGCTAATACCAGTGTTCCCAAATTTAAGCTATTTTGCACTTCGCTAATTTCTCTGCAAGCGCAGACAGGGTTCTGCAACCTGTCCAAAAGTCACCTAACCCCCAACCTATAAATGCACCGCCACGGGGTAGGTTTCCCACCGGCGCACTCAAATCGAATTTCAAATCATTCCAATACCGCCAACCACCTTGAGAAAACCATCCTACACCTTTACCAAACCGACACCATGCTTCCCAGTCGGGATTTGATGTACCGCCAACGATTTGCCAGATATGGGTTTGGACAACAAAGCCAAAGCGTCCCTTGCTATATTTTTGCCAGAGAGTTTCAATGGTGCTTAAGTCTGCACAAGGGAATTTTTCGATGTCTGATGGATCTAATAATCCTTGTGATTGGCGATCGCACACGCCGAGCATTATACTAGCAGTCTCTTGGTCTGCATCTTTCCAGTTTCCGGAAGCGAGCAAATTTTGCAAACGACTGTAGTTGAAATCAACCGCAGAGATTAATGGTATTTCAGTGTCTAGATGGGACTGCACTTTTGCTAATGCTTGTTGTCCCAGGAGTGACGATATTGTAGATTGCAACTTTTCCGAGTCAGTATTTACAATCTCAAACACCAACTTGGTACCGGCTTCGCCATACTTTAAGGCTTCTGCAACGGCGAGAATTTGTTGTTGTGGAGATGTGGCGCTGCTTAAACGTCGTTTAACACCTTCAATACCTCCTAAAACTACGCCATCTTTTGGAGGTGGTACTTGTCCGCCAAGCACAGCATCATATTCTCTTGGTTGATTGAGATTTTCTGACATTGCTGTTTTTATTTAGAAAATGCTTGCAATTTATCAATACAGCCTTGGTTTACTGCTTCTTTTAAAATATTTTTTGCTCCCCGTCGTTTAAAATAAAGTGCTGCATAATTACGTTGTATCTGCGTACCGTTGAACAGGTAATGTTGAATTCGGTCTTGACCTTGAGAAGTATCAACTAAGCCCAGTGTAAAGTCAACTAACTTGTAGGTGGCGCTAGTGCGGTCATTTTCTAGATTCTCCATTAGTGTATCGATATCGGACACTCCGCCAGCACGCGCCATCGCTACGAAAGCATCATATCTATCAATTTTATGACTATAGTCCTGAAGTATTTCTTGTACTATAGGTTCTGGTCGAGAAGCTAGTAGTGAATAAGCTGCTTGGCGTACTTTCCATAATTTATCGTCTAACGCCCAGATTACCAATTCCAAACCTGCTTCGCCATACTTGAGTGCTTCTTCTAATGCAGCGATTCTTTGTTCAATTACCGGATTTGCCAAGCGTCTTTTAACACCTTCTAGTCCTCCTAATACTACAGCACCAGGAGGCGCTTTTTCTTGACCGCCAAGGACAGCATCATAAACTCTTGGGCGATTGGTATTTTCTTTCATCAGGTTTTTAATGTTGAGCTTACTACTTAGTATTCCCAATCACTGAGGTGAGGCGATCGCACTTTTTTCTACCCTTATGGCATTCTCCAGATTTTAATAGTCCCATCTACACTACCGCTAACAAGAGTTTGCCCATCAGTGCTAATAGCGACAGAACTAACCGCATCTGTATGTCCGTTGAAAATGGCTTTTCCCCGTCCTGTCTGTAAGTCCCATACTTTGATTGTGCAATCCCCGCAACTACTAATCAAATTCTGCCCATCTGGACTGATAGCAACACAAGAAATTCTACCAGAATGGGCATTTATGGTAAATTTTTCTTCTCCTGTACGCAAAACCCAAACTTTAATAATGCTGTCGCTATCGCCACTAACCAAAGTTTCTCCATCTGGGCTAATTGCAATGGAGTTAACACGCTGAGAATGCGCTTTTAGGGTACGCATTAGTTCTCCTGTCTCCAAATTCCATATATCAATGCGATTGACATCATTAGCATCTACAAGAATTTGTTTATTTGGTGTAATAGCGAGACAATGACTATGGGTACTATGATGAGGTTTTTTCAGGGTACGCAGTTCCTGTTGTGTTTGTAAGTCGCAGACTAAAATCATTCGTTGTTTAGTAATGCTACAAGCCAGCAAGTGACCATCAGGACTAATAGCAAAGCTAGCAGTTGCTGACATAGGAGGCAAAAGGTTGATTTCGGAGGAAGAATCAGCATCGTTTTTATGAGTAGCAAAAGAGAGAATATCTTTTTGTGTACCTGTCTGCAAATTCCACAATTTGATTGTTTCTCGGCAACTAGTAAAAACGCTTTGCCCATCAGGACTGAAAACAACGGACTGAATATAGTCTGAATGCCCAACGAGATTTTTTATGAGATAACCTGTTCTTAAATCCCAAAGTTTTGTGACTTCACCGTTTTTCTTTACAAGATCACTACTACCCCCACTACAAAATGTTTGCCCATCAGGACTAATGGCGATAGATTTAACTTTAGAACGATGCCCCTCGTAACTATGAACTTGCTTTCCTGTCTGAATATTCCATACCCTGACGGTCTTATCATGACTACCACTAACTAATATTTGCCCATCAGGACTAATAGCAACATCTTTAACCCATCCTTGATGTCCTTCAAAGGTATAGATTTCTTGTTTAGTCTGTAAATCCCATACTTTAATAGTCTTGTCAGCACTACCACTAATAAGAGTTTGTTCATCCGGGCTGAAGGTAAGAGATTTAACCCAGTCTGAATGTCCTGACAAAATGGCAACTTCTTGTTTTGTTGACCAATTCCACAGCTTTATTGTTTCATTACAAGCACTAACTAAGGTCTGTCCATCGGGGCTAAAAGTTAAAGATTTACTCCCACTTGAACACCCAGTAGGGAGGGTGTAAAGTTCCTGTCCTGTCTGAAAACACCATAGCTTGAGAGTTACATCAGCACTTTTACTAACAATAGTTTGTCCATCAGGGTGAAAAGTAACAGCATAAACACAATCTGAATGACCATATAAAGTACGAAGTAAATTTCCCGTCTGCAAATCCCATACCTTAACAGTATTGTCTGCACAACCACCGATCAAAGTTCGGCCATCTGGACTAATAGCTATCGCCTGAACTCCACCAGAGTGTGCTGTGAGTGTACGGAGTTCCTGTTTTGTCTGGACATCCCAAAGTTTAATCGTCTGATCGTAACTACCACTTGCAAGAATCCGCCCATTAGGATGAATAGCAATAGAATTTACGCCTCTGGAATGTCCTTGCAAAGTATAGATTTCCTTTCTTTGTGATAAACTCCATAGTCTAATTGTGTTGTCAACACTGCAACTAAAAATAGTTTCTCCATCGGGACTGATGACTACGTTATTAACAACATTTGTGTGTCCACTGATTGTTTGCAGACATTCAAAAAGTAGCCAAGGATTATACTCGCGCAGTGCTTGTTTTACTCTTGGTTTTGTGCGATGCGGGAAAAGCAAATTTTCAGCAGTTTGCTGTACTTCTGGTGATACATCTGTCAAGGACTGAATTAGTAATTCTAAAGCTGCTTCTCCATACTTGAGTGCATTTTCTAGCGCTGTAATTCTTTGTTCAAAAGATACACTAGCTAAACGCTGTTTAACAGCATCTATCCCACCTAAAACAACGCCAGCAACAGGTGGTGTAACTTGGCCACCTAACACAGCATCATATTCTCTAGGTAGATTCTGATTTTCTGGCATTGCAATTTACCAAATTACGGTAATTTTTTTAACGAACCGCCGAGGCGCAGAGGACGCAGAGAGAAGATTATTTGAGTTTGGCGATCGCCCCCCTTTCTACTAACATTTTCCCCGTCACTAAATCTTTTACAGTTACTACTAATACCCGTTGTTCGTTGACTTCAAATTGTGCTTGTATTCTGTCTACTCCTGTTTGTCCTGGCGGTTCGAGATGGGCGACACATACTTGTTGATGATGAGTTTCTAATGAACGATAGCTATCTTGTTTTATTAACTGGCTACTCGTCATTCTGCCTTGAACATCGTAAGAAACTTCTGCTTGCGAAACTTCTGCAACTTCGCCAATATCAAGGCGAATTTCTCGCTGTCCTTCGGTGGCTACTTGCAAAGTTAAAGCTTCAGAACGCGCCCCTGGATACTTTGCTCCTTTTTCAATCAAGGTAAAATAAGAATAAGTTTTGCTGTGGGGTTCCCAAAGCCGAATCGCGTAACTGTGGCGCAGGTAATCATCAACTGCTGTCATTTCGCTTAATGCTAATGCGCCATGTGCCACAGCTTCAAAGGGTTTATCTAATTTAACTTTTTGTTTGCCGAAATAGGAAATTACTAGTTGTTGAATCGCCGGAATTTGACAAGTACCGCCGACTAATAAAACCTGTTCGATGGCAGATTTAGCGATACCTTTGGAAAGGGCGATCGCTAATACTTCATCTATCGCTTGTCTTAACTGTTCTAATAATTGTTGATTTTCTAAAATTTCGCCTAAATCGTCCCGATGTAACTGCAATTCATGGGACATAAAATTTTCATCATCAAACCAAGCTTCTTTAGCCTCATCTGTTGTCGAAAGTTGAATTTTTACCCTTTCTGCTACTTCCAATAAATTCATAAAACCGATTTCTCCTACTTCAGCGCGGGAGGAACCGATTTTTTGCAGATAATGTTCAACAATCCAATTATCGATATCTACACCGCCAATAAAAGCATCAGATTTAGCAAGAACTTCAGCGCGTACTGCTTGCTGTTCGGAAGCGACGCTGACAGTCCGTACTAAACTTAAATCCAACGTTCCGCCACCAAAATCGATTACCAAAACCACAGTACCAGGACGCTTAATGGCATAACCAAGGGCGGCGGCTGTTGATTCATCGACAATTTGCACTGCGGGAATATTTAGCTTATCGGCTAAATTGCGAAACCAATCAAGATATCGCTCAAATGCACCTACAGGAACGGTAAAGATTACGTGGCTTGGCTGCAATTGCTGTTCAATTTGTTGCCAAATTTCTAACAAAAACAGTTCGGAAATAATCTCCGCACTATAACTATTACCATCCAAAAGTCGGGGAGGCGGCACAAAATCTGCTGCTAAATCGCGTTTGAAAGCACGAAAACTGCGTTCCGGCTGGGCAAACCCCAAGCGTTTGGCACGTACAGATTCACCAAACAAAATGCTATTTTGCCCTTCCACAAACACCAAACTCGGCACCACGCTAACTTGTTCGCCCCCAACCTCGAACCGCCGCGACATCGAATCAAATCGCAACGTCCGTGGTTTTTGCGTAATCAAATCAGTCGTACAAACAACAGTATTGCTAGTACCAAAATCAATTATTACTGTAGTCATTAGTTATTGGTCATTTGTCATTTGTCATTTGTCATTGGGCATTGGGCATTGGGCATTGGGCATTGGTTATTCTCCCCCTGCCTCCCCTACCTCCCCTGCTTCCCCTGCCCCTCATCTTCCTACTTCCCCCCTCCCGGCAAACTCCGGCTAACCTTAGCAGGGCAAAGAATTCTTCCTTGATGCTGATAGCCAATAAATCGAATGTAAACTAATTCACCTTCGGTAATATCAGCATTGTCTGGTTGATGGAGTTGGGAATTATAAGGGACTTGTTGCCAAGGTTTGCCTATCTGTTCGTAACCCCATTTACTAAGAAGATTATCTAGAGGAGTAAACATCGAAAGCAGATTTTTTACGGGCAATTCTGGTTTAACACTCACCATTTGGTGGATGCTGGGATAGTTTGTTAACAATGTCTGCAATTGCTCAAATGTGGAAGTGCGAAATTCTTCTGTTAGTTGTAGACGTTGCTGTTGCAACTCTTCATGGAGTCGCACACCTTCTTGATGCAATGCGGCTTTTTCAGAAATAAGTTGCTGTATTTTTTGCTCTAATTCTAAGTATTTTTGTTGAGATGCTTGGAGTTCGTCTTCTAATAATTTAATTTGCGATCGCGCCAACTCTAACTTATCAATTCGCTTGTTTAGTTGAGAAGCGATCGCAGCGTTAATTACTGGAATAATCAAAAGTAACGCCAAAAATCCGATTGCGATCGCTAAAATACTTTCCAGAGAAAACATTCCGCTTCCGTGGATGTCTGAGATGATGTCTGCAAGCATTTGTATCTCTCCTATTGTTGTTTGAGAGACTGTTGTTCTGTTCCTGTCACGTTTTCTTCTCCCTCGTAATATTCAGGAAGCAGTTCTTGAGTTTCTACGTCTCCCAATGCATCTTCAATTCCAGATGTTGTGTTGGTACAACTTGTGCCAGAAGCACCAATCACCGTTTCCGTAATTTTTCCATCTTTACCGATGCGATACTCAATTTTTTGATACTCAGCCATAAATAAAATATCTATATTTTCAAGGTTTTCAAGCAATACGCAGTTATTCCGTTGTATCACTTTTGCTAGTTAACTGCAATTACCATCTGGCATTAGCACAAACAAATAAATGTGTAAGGGCTTTACTAATTTAGTAAAACAAATGTACTATTTTTGATGAGATTACACAAGCCTCAAAGAAACGAGTCAAGATTATGAGTGTGTTAATTGTTACAAATTATGGGCGATCGCAACTTGAGCAAGCTTGGAACAAAGTTTTTGGGAACCCTAATTAAGACTTGAAAGGTAAAGCAACATGACTGACAATCAAAATCAACCCAGAGATTATGATGCTGTACTTGGTGGACAATCGCCGCCTCCTATAGATGGAGTTGTTCTTGGAGGAATTGAGGGAATTAAGCGTTGTTTATCAAATCCTGTAGCTAATGTGCGAATTGCTGCACTTAGCGAAGCTTTGAAATATGGTAATGCAGGATTGGATATTTTGATTCAAGCGTTGCAAGATAAATCGAAATTAGTACAGCGTTTTGCTTATCGACTATTAAAACAAAGAGTAGAACCGCAAGTTATACAAGCTTTGCAAACATATAAACCTTGGAATTTGGAAGAAAGATTTAACGAGTATCAAGGGTATAAAGGAAATAATGCTACTCAATTTGCTAATCGGCAAGTTGTAGAACTTGATGCAAATGTAAATATTACTGAACCTAGCAAAAAAGCTTACGCACTTAGATGCGAGCATTATGAATATGATGATGACTTACCCAGTAAAATAAATAAACTTCAGGAACAACATAACGTCCAAAAATTAGAAGTCTTAGTTTTAGGTTTATGGGCAGAAGCAGCTGAAAATGTAGATTCAAGTAACGTTATAGCAGCTTTAGTTAATGCAAGAGAATATTTAACAAGTCTCAAAGCTGTTTTTATCGGTGATATTGCTTCTGATGAATTCGAGATTTCTTGGATTAGACAAAGTGATATAAGTCCTGTTTTACGGGCTTATCCCAAACTCGAAATTTTGCAAGTTCGTGGTGGCGACGGTTTACATTTTAGTCCACCAGTACGGCACAATCGCCTCAAAGCTTTAATTGTAGAAACTGGGGGATTAAGTCGGGATACCGTCGCACAAATTTGTAATATGAATCTGCCAGCATTAGAACATTTAGAATTATGGTTTGGCAGTGAAGATTACGGTGGAGACTGTTGGATTGAAGATATACATCCGATTATTTTTGAAGATAAGTTTCCCAACTTAACTTATTTAGGTTTACGCAATAGTCAATTTACTGATGAAATAGTCAGTGCTATTGTGACTTCTCCAATTATTAATTCTATCAGCGTACTTGACCTGTCGATGGGAACGTTGAGTGATACAGGTGCTGAAGAATTGCTGAATTGTGAGGCTATCAATTATCTTGACATTCTCAATGTTTCAGAAAGCTTTTTGTCTCAGGAAATGATTGAGAAATTATCTGGTTTGGATGTGCGTGTTTTGGCAAGTAATCAGAAAGAGGAAGATGATGATAGCTACATTCATGGTCGCTATTGTTCTGTAGCCGAGTAATTTATCGCTAGGTGTACCGTGTCTAATTTTAAATATGAATCTAATAAATTTAGGAAATCTTAGATGAATAATAATCAAAATCAACCCGGAGAATTTGATGCAGTACTTGGTGGAGAGGCGCAAAATCGAAATTATGCTGTAGTTTTGGGAGGAATTGAGGGAGTAAAAAATCGTCTCAATAACGAAGATTCTGAAATCAGAATTGCAGCCCTTGAAGATGCAGTTAAATATGGTGACGAAGGGGTTAATTTAATTATTAAAGCGTTACATGAACCTTCAGAAGAAATACATAATTGTGCGATTTGGTTACTACGCAAAGCTGGTATTAAAGGCAAACAAGCATTACTAGATTATAACCCTTGGTTAGTTTTAACGACATTTGAAGATTGGAGAGTAAATCATCATGTTAGTATTGATGATCCAATAGGTAGAGCATATCGTGTATATAGTGAATATGAATTATTGCGTTTATTTAGTAATTCACAAGCCAAATATATAGAAGCAATAAAATGTGAAATCAACTACAAACCTAAAAGTTGTCAAACAGCTTTTAAGAAAATTACTAACAGACTTGTTAATGCTAGTGGATTATTGACGAATTTGAAAGCCTTATTAATTGGTGATATCAACAATATCACAAATATGAGATACAGGAATTCAAGCATGATAGTCTGGAGTATTCACCCTCTATTAAAAGCCTATCCTAATTTAGAATTACTTCACATACGCGGACGAATGCTTGAGGAAAATATTCTCAAACATGAACTCAATATCCTACAAGTTCGTAAGCAACAAAATAATTCTCCTATTCCAATTAAGCTTTTAAGACATGAGAGATTAAAAACTTTGATTGTTGATGCGGATGGTATATCTGATGATAATCTTGCGAAAATTTGTAAATTAAATTTACCTTCTCTAGAATACTTTGAATTATGGCTAAGTAGAAGCAATTTAAGCAATATTAATATAGCTAGTTTAACTCCTGTGCTTTTGGGTAATTCTTTCCCTAATTTAGCGTATTTAGCAATCAGGAAATGCGGAAATATGAGCGAGGTTGCTCAGGCTATTGTTAATTCTCCAATTATGAAAAATTTGAGAATACTTGAATTAACAGATGGAAATATAAGTAATGGTGATGTTTTATTAAAGTCTTCAGCAGTTAATTGTCTGTACACTCTCAATGTTTCTGGAAATCGTTTACATAAAAGTGCAATTGAGCAACTTTCAAACTTGAAATGTCGAATAATTGCAGATTCTCAGTTTAGCGATCGCTATTACTCAGTCTGGGAATAAACTAAAGCTAAAATCATCATTTGTCAATCTATCAAAGTAGCGAATATAAAAATATAAACGATATACAATCCAAGATGAACAACAATCGAAATCAACCTAGAGAATATGATGCAGTGCTTGGTGGAGAACTACCTCCTCCTGTTAGCGGTGTGGTTTTGGGAGGACTTGAGGGCGTACAAAATCGGTTGCAAAGTTCGGTGCTTGAGGCGCAAGTTTCGGCACTTTCTGAGGCGTTGAATTATGGCGATGCAGGTTTAGAGATAGTAATTAAAGCCTTACATAATCAATCAGGACAGGTTAGATTATCAGCTTATAATATTTTGCGTAGGCGTAGCCCGTCGCAGACATCGCGTCCTGAAGCATCTGTAAAACAAGCACTGCAAGAGTTTAATATTTATGAGTTTTTTCGGTGCGATCGGACATTACAAGCATATTATCCACAAGTTCATTCTCTAGCTATTAGCCCAGACGGCAAAACTTTAGTATGTAGTGCAGGTGATAACCGCCATCAAAGTATCAATTCGCCAAAGGTTTGGAATTTAGAAACAGGAGAAGAAAAATTTGATTTGCGCTTTAATCATCATCACATTGGGGATATTAATTGGATAGCCATTAGTCCTGATGGAAAAAATATGGTTAGTGCTGGGGCAGATAAAGTTATCATGCTTTGGGATATAAGTAAGGGTAAATATCTGGGTAAATTAAGCAAGCATTCAACTCTAATTTATGCTTTGCCTATACACCCTAATGGAGAAAGCTTTTTTAGTGCAGATGGGAATGGACGTATTAAAGTTTGGGGTTGGAATTGGGGTGAAAAAATTGCTACTTTAGAAGGGCATTATCGCTCAATTTATGCTCTTTGCGTATCTCCTGATGGCAAATTGTTAATCAGTGGAGGCGAAGATAAAGATATTAGAATTTGGGACATAAATTCTAGACGTGAAATTTGGAAAATTCAAGGACATTCACAGTCAATTCGTTCCCTAGCAATTAGTCCAAATGGGCATTATTTGGTTAGTGGTAGTGACCAAAGAATCAAAATTTGGGATATGCAAACCGGAAAACAATTATTTTCTTTTTATGGTCATGCTGACTGGGTGCGTTCTATTGTATTCAGTCCTAACAGTCAAACTTTTTTAACTGCTGGCGACCAAAATATTAAAGTTTGGGATGTAACTTCAGGTAAGAAAATATTTTCATTTTCAGCACATACAGGATTAATTCGTTCATTAGCACTTAGTCCCGATGGGCAAACATTGGTAAGCGGTGGTGTAGATCACAAAGTAAAGGTATGGAGGTTTTAATGTCAGAGAGTTATAATCAATTTTTTATTAAACTAGAAAATTGGAAATACCAAGAATTTAATCCTCAAGTTGGTATTACAGACCCTATAAGTTATGCGTATGCGATTCAGTTTCAAACAGAAAATCGCAGCCAAAGTATAAATTTAGAACCTTTTAATAGGCTCTTGCAAGATACTCAAATTATTCAACTTCAAGCTTTGATTTGCAAAATAGGATATAGTTACTCTAATGATAATACTTCATTTGGAATTGTCTTAGAAGCCATCTGTGATGCTTGCGAACAACTGCCAAATCTGCAAGCATTATTTATCGGAGACACAGAACAACACGAATATCGCAAATCCAAACTCGCAATTTTTGATATTCGTCCGATTTTAGAAGCATTTCCTAACTTGCAATTACTAAAAGTCCGAGGTCAATTTTATCAGTACCTCTTAGAATGCGAATCTTTCAAGCATGAAAATCTCAAAACACTAATTATAGAAACAGCAGATATTAATTCTGACAATTTTGCTCAAATTTGCGCTTTGGAATTACCAAATTTAGAATACCTAGAATTATGGTTTGGTAGACAGCTATATCACTCAACATTTGTTATGGATGTATTAACGCCAATTTTAGGTGGTGAAAAATTTTCCAAGTTGGCTTATTTGGGACTTCGTAGCAGTGAATTTTCTGATCTGCTTGCAGAGACAATAGTGCAGTCACCAATTATTGAACGTCTTTTAGTGCTTGATTTATCAAAGGGAAATTTAAGCGATTATGGAGCAAAAGTTTTGTTAAATTGTCCAGCGATAAATCAACTTCATACCCTCAACATTTCTAACAATTGCGTATCAGCAAGTATGGTTCAGCAATTGTTACAGCTTAATTGTCAGGTGATTGCAGACGATCAAGAGGATGAAATCGAGAGAGGATGTGGAGGATCGCGATACTCTGCTTTGCATGAGTAATGAAGAATCTGAATTTGCCGATCGCTATTCTGCACTCCACGAATAAA
This sequence comes from Nostoc sp. DedSLP03, assembly GCF_034530815.1. Lineage (NCBI taxonomy): Bacteria > Bacillati > Cyanobacteriota > Cyanophyceae > Nostocales > Nostocaceae > Nostoc > Nostoc sp. DedSLP03. The sequence continues at coordinate 44,718 of NZ_JAVRCK010000025.1, read as the reverse complement.
GAATATATCATAAAATGCTAAACTTCATCCTCATCGCCAACCCTGAAAATCGCCGTGTCGGTTTCCTCCAACAAGCACTAACTCATTTCAACTTACCACCAGCTACCGTAATAGATTACGCAGACTTAATTTCCGGTAAACAAACCCTCGAACAATTCAACGCACCCAACACCATTATCCGCTTCGATTCTCCAGAAAAGAACTTTGATATCGATAAAGCCATCATCGCCGCAGGTTTCAATGTATCAGATAACGGACAACATCAACGTATCAGTCCTAGCAAAGCTATAGAATTAGAATTCGATAAAGGACGCATCCTTTACCCGCGACAGTGGTATTTAGGCTGGCGATATCTCTTGCAAAAATGGGAATCTCAACTTACTCCTCTTTTGGGTGACTTCATGAACCATCCGCAAGATATTGCTGTGATGTTTGACAAACCAGCCTGTCACGAAAGATTCAGCCATCATAATATCCCTGTTCCTCGTTCTCTAGGTAAAATTCACAACTACGAACATTTGCGCGAACAAATGCAAACCCAGGGAATAGAACGAGTATTCGTCAAACTTTCCCACGGTTCCGCCGCTTCTGGAGTTGTTGCTTATCGCGCAAATTCCCGTTTTGAATCAGCCATTACCACCGTAGAACGAGTGCGAGAAAATGGCGAAACTCTGCTTTACAACTCCCGAAAAATTAGCCACTACACCCGCCGCGAAGAAATCGCCGATATCATCAATATCTTGACAGCAGAAGGCGTACAAGTTGAAGAATGGCTACCCAAAGCGCATTTACAAGGATGCGGTTTTGATGTGCGTGTCGTGGTTATCAATGGGAAAGCACAGCATATCGTTGTTCGCCTTGGTAAAAGTCCGATGACAAATTTACATTTAGGGAATGAACGAGGAGATACAGAGGAATTTTTAGCAAAAGTTGGTGCAGAAAATTGGGAGATGATGAAGCGAACTTGCGAACAAGCAGCAGCGTTATTTCCTAATAGTTTGTATTGCGGAGTTGATTTATTGATTTTACCAGATTGGAAAAATCATGCGATTTTAGAGATTAATGCTTTTGGGGATTTATTACCAGGGATTTTATGGAATGGAATGGATACTTATACGAGTGAAATTAAGGCAGTTTTGGAACGAACCGCAGAGGCGCAGAGAACACAGAGAATAAAGAGAAATTTTTAATATGTTTAATATGAATCAAATCTTGGGATCTCATGATATCTTATTTATCACTCTAGACACACTGCGTTATGACGTAGCTAAAAATTTACTCATACAAAAACGTACTCCTAATTTAGAAAAAGTACTCTCTAAAACAGGCTGGGAAGAACGGCATTCACCTGGAAATTTCACTTACGCCGCGCATCATGCCTTTTTTGCCGGCTTTTTACCCACACCTATAACGCCAGGAATTCACCCCCGGATTTTTGCATTAGGATTTGAAGGAAGTACCACCACAACTGATAAAACTTGTGTGTTAGATAGTTCAAATATTGTTAGTGGATTAGCTGCTAAGGGATATCATACAGTTTGCATTGGTGGTGTAGGTTTTTTTAACAAACGCAATCCTTTAGGTAACGTAATTCCTTCGATGTTTGCTGAAAGTTACTGGAGTCCAGAGTTAGGTGTTACTAACCCAAAATCTACAGAAAATCAGGTAAATCTAGCGCAACAAATTTTAGAAAAAACGCCACATAACCAACGGATATTTTTATTTATCAATATTTCGGCTTTGCATCAACCAAATTACTTTTACCTTCCCAACCCAAAGGATAAAATCGACACCATTGAATCTCACGCCGCAGCTTTGGAATATGTAGATGGTCAATTAGCCAAACTCTGGAATATTATACGCCAAAGACATTCTACTTTTTGCATTCTGTGTTCCGACCACGGGACAACTTATGGTGAAGATGGTTACACTGGACATCGACTTAGCCATCCTGCTGTTTGGACTGTTCCCTATGCAGAGTTTATTTTATGAAAACCTCACACAAAGGCGCATACTTCGACTTCGCTCAGTAACCAGAGGCGCAAAGAATTTCTCTGTGTCTCTGCGTCTCTGCGTGAAACTTAATTTTTTCTTTTAAATCCTATGCTAACAATTCAAAATCTCAAATCTAAAATTGCCCAGTCTCCGTATCAAGCATACGTTTATTCTTATCCCCACAAAACAGCTTATCGTCCTTTAACGCCACCGATATATCTCCCGGAACTTTGGACGCAGCAAGATAGACAGGCGCTATTTCTTTACATACACATACCGTTTTGTGAAATGCGTTGTGGTTTCTGCAACTTGTTTACCACAGTCAGCCACAATGAAGATTTTATCAGTCAATATGTCCGCACGTTACAGCGACAGGCGCAACGGATGAAAGCGGTGTTGGGTGATGCGTCATTTGCGAGGTTTGCTATCGGTGGCGGAACTCCAACTCAATTACCCATTGGACACCTCGAAACTGTTCTCGATATCGCTGAAAATACGATGGGTGCGAAATTACAGGAAATTCCCATTTCTGTGGAAGTTTCACCAGAAACCGCAACTGAGGAGAAGTTAAAACTGTTGCGATCGCACTCTATCGATCGTGTTAGCATTGGTGTCCAAAGTTTCATCGAGTCAGAAGTCTTAGCAACCCAGCGCCGTCAATCTAATACTCAAGTAGAAGCAGCTTTGGCAAGGATAAAAGAAGCTGAATTTCCGACTTTGAATATTGACCTAATCTACGGTTTACCCGGTCAAACTATCAATACTTGGTTGCAATCAATACATACTGCTTTGCGCTTTCAACCAGAAGAAATCTATCTGTATCCCTTGTATGTACGGCCGTTAACAGGTTTGGGACGCACAGATAAAGAATGGGACGATATTCGTTTAGCTTGTTACCGCGAAGGGCGATCGCTATTATTGTCACAAGGATATACGCAAGTTTCCATGCGGATGTTTCGACGGGTGGAAGAGGGACAAGGGGGACAAGGTAGACAAGGTAGCAATATCTCTCTCTTGTCTCCCCCCTCTTCCTTGTCTCCCTCATCTCCCCCCTCTCCCGTTTACTGCTGTCAAGCAGACGGGATGATTGGTTTAGGTTGTGGCGCACGTTCCTACACCAATACTTTGCACTACTCCAACGAATATGCAGTGGGAGCAAAGGGAATCAGCGAGATTTTACAAGCATATATTCAAACAGCAGATGAGTCATTTGACTACGCGCACTATGGCTTTCAGCTAAATGCTGAAGAACAACGTCGGCGGTATATTTTGTTATCTTTGCTTTCCGATGAAGGATTAAATTTTGTTAGTTATCGCCAGCAATTTGGTAGTGAAGTTTACGCTGATTTTCCAGAATTTTCAGAACTGCTTGCTTTGAATTTGGCGATAAAAGATGAGGATATTTTGCAGTTAACTGAATTTGGCATTGAGCGTTCTGACACTATTGGCGCGTGGTTATTTTCTGAGAAAGTGCAGGAATTAATGCAGGATTATGAATTGAAATAGTAGGGGTTCAAAAATATTTGTAGAGAAGCGATTAATCACGTTTCTATGCATATTTACATTACATCTACCATTAAGAAAAATATGACAAGCAATCAAAATCAACCCGGAGAATTTGATGCAGTACTCGGAGGAGAAGCACCGCCACCAGTACAAGGTGTTGTTTTAGGTGGGATTGAAGGTGTTAAAAGGCGCTTATCTAGTTCCAATATTGAAGTTGGAATTACATCTGTCAGTGAAGCATTAAACTATGGCGATGCAGGATTATATTTGCTAATTGAAGCTTTAAAAAATAAATCTAGAACAGTTCAAAAAGCAGCATTGAAAATTTTAAAGGATATAGAATACCCGCAAGTAGAATTAGCTTTAAAAAATTACCAATTTTGGAGGAGTTTTGAGAAAGTCTACAGCATTTATTGTGGTTATTCAACTACATTCGCTAACCGGAAAGTGATTGAATTTTATCCTACCACTAAGATTAGTGACACAGTTGATATAGCTTACGCTTTAAGGATTATCCCAGCAGAACGCTATGGAAAACCCGTTATGAGTAGTGTAGACAAGCTACAAATATTGTTGCAAAGTCCTCTTGCTAATCAGATTGAAGCTTTGGTATTCGGATTGTGGTACACAGGTTCTTTAGAAGATTACACTTTCCGTCCTGTTATGGATGCATTACTTAATGCTCATGAACAACTTAGTAACATTAAAGCTTTATTTATAGGAGATGTTAATGATTATGAATTGGGTTACTTGCCACTTGTATACAGTAATTTCAGTTATATTTTGTTAGCTTATCCACAATTAGAAGTATTAAAGATTCGCTGCAATAGTTCTTCGAGGTATTATAAATACTTAACCGGGCTACAATTCATTCCAGTTAAACATGAAAATTTAAAAGCAATTATTATCGAATCATATGGATTTTACCATTATGATGTGCTTGATGAAATTTGCCAACTAGAATTACCAGCCTTGGAATACCTTGAATTATGGCTTGACTCAAGTAATTGGGTGTATGACTTTGTTATTAAATTCATCACAGATTGTCATCATATATTTCCAAAACTTAAATATTTAGGATTACGTAATTGTTACTGTTCAGATGAACTTGCTTGTGCTATAGTAGATTCTCAAATTCTTGAAAATTTACTAGAACTAGATATTTCAATTGGAAATTTAGGATATGAGGGTGCAGAATGTTTACTTAATTCTCTATCTGTTCGTCAGCTAGATACTCTTGATATTAGTGATAACTGTTTAACTGGTGATCTTATTGAAAAATTTAATCAATTAAATATTAAAGTTATTGCCGACAGACAAAAAACACCATATAGATATTATTCTGCCACCGAATAATCAAATTTAACTAATATTGAATAATAACTATTACTATGCACCTCACTATCCTCTATCGCGGCCCTTTAATCAGCTGCAACTACGGCTGTGAATATTGCCCCTTTGCCAAACGCCAACAAACAGCCGCCGAATTAGCAATCGATAAACAATCTTTAGAACGGTTTGTCAATTGGATTTCCCAACATCCCCAACATCAATTTTCAATTATTTTTACTCCTTGGGGAGAAGCACTAATCCATTCTTGGTATCAACAAGCGCTGATAAAATTAACGCAATTGCCCAATGTTAATAAAGCTGCAATTCAAACTAATCTCTCTTGTCAGCTAGATTGGGTAGAGGAATGTAACAAAGATAAATTGGCGCTTTGGGCAACTTTTCATTCAGAATGGGTGTCACGCGATCGCTTTTTAGCAAAATGCCTTAACTTAGATTCTAAAAATGTTAAATTTAGCGTTGGAGTTGTCGGTTTTCCCAAGTTTAAAACAGAAATAGCCGCTTTACGCCAGGAGTTACCAAGCCACATTTATTTGTGGATTAATGCTGTGAAAGGTGAACTTCCTAATTTACCGCTAGCAGACAAGGGTTTTTTTCAATCTATCGACCCGTTATATGAATTAAATACTCATCATTATTCTAGCTTTGGGCATTCTTGCCGGGCTGGGAAATCAGCGATTTCTGTTGATGGTGACGGTACAATGCGTCGCTGTCATTTTATTAAGGAACCAATTGGCAATATTTATGATAGTGAATGGCAAACAGCTTTGTTGAATCGAGCTTGTAGCAACCAAACTTGTCACTGTTATATTGGTTACGTTAATCTAGATTATTTAAAGATGGATGAATTATTTGGTTCTGGTATTTTAGAAAGAATTCCTGATAAATGGCCTATGAAAATGTAAGGATATGAGGTAATTATTTTAGGTTATTGACATGAACAATTGCTATAAGAAGTACACTGTTATTGATTCCTTACAATAAAAAATAAGCCACATTATCATTGAGGGTACTGCCAACCCCAACCCTTTGGAATTGATATTGTGGGTTCCATTGACCGCTGTGAGTGGCAAGCGGTGGACGAAATATTACAGATGCGGGAAAAGCAACTTTACCGTGAAGCTGGTTATAAAACCTTCCAGCAATACTGCCAAGCTGAATTATCCGCCTGGGGTGGCTACCGGAGAATCAACCAACTGCTGGGAGCCAAGAAAGTTAGGGACACAGCCGATGAATTGGGCGAACACATCAAAAACGAACGTCAAGCCCGTTCACTGCTGCGATTGGTTAAGGAACCAGAGAAACTAAAACAAGCTGTTGCGATCGCACTCTCTGAAAACCCCTCCCCCAGCGAATCAGACTTCGCAGCTGCGGCTCAAAAAGTGGTTCCTCGCCTTCCACGCCAGAAAGTCACAGAACCAGTAGTTCCTAAAATTGAAGAACCAATGGTTTCCGAAATTCAGGAACCACTGGTTCCCTCTTCCCCTACAGTCACGGTTACGTCACCAACTCACCACAGGCATGGAGAATCAGGAACCATTGAAGCAGACCCACCCAACTACTGGCAGCAGATTGTTACTTTCGCTGATGGCAGTAAGGAACTGGTTAACAATGCCGATTTAGATGCCTCAAGCGTTCCATACCCCACTGAAAGAACTTACCCCCAAGAATACGTTGAAGCGATCGCCCAACTCAAACAACAGCACCAGAAGGAATTGGAAAGGCTAGAGCAAGAGTTGAGGATTGGGTTACAAACAGAAGCCTCGGCCAGAGCAGAAGAACAAGTACAAGAAACTTTATAAAGGTTTTCGCGCAAATGATACCCCAATCGAGGATCTCTAGTCGCGTTGAGGAACTGCCAATTTCAGTAAATAATTTCCAAACACCATCATGTCCATCCCCCAAGCATACTAATGGGGTGACTAGCCTTTGTGAGTTAACCCAATCCAAAAGGGATTGGGGATCATGAAAAAAAGTGCCATAATAAATTTTGCCTAAGCGTACCGCTTTATAATCGCGCCACTCACATTTTTGTCCTTTTGGTGTTCGCAACCGCACCTTACCCCCGTCCAAACTCACTTCAGAAACCGCTTGCAATGCCGATGGTTGTGGCAGATCCTGTCTGCTCACCAGTCGGTGTAGTGTGCTATGTCCGACTTTCACTCCCGTTAATGCTTCTAGTTCCAATTCGGCATTTTGGTAGGACTCATTGGTCTCTAACTCGAATGGTGATGTATTTTTATACAGGATTGCCGCGATTTCTTTTACTGCTGCTTGTAACCGTTCTTTTTCTTCGGGGGTCATGCCTATGGTTTAAGTAAGTATTGTGTTCTCCCCATACTACACTCATGAATCAGTATTTCTGCAAAAATGGGATGCTCCCGATATAGCCATTGCTTACTACATCTGGCAGTTCATCCCGTCGAACTCACGTTAATCTGTTAAAGCTAAGTAAACTTTTGTAACCAAAATCCGATACTCGCGTAAAAAAAGTTGCAGTAGCAAGAGAAACAAATAGGGGCTGTATCGAAACTACATAGGTTATGAGTATAAAAAACTCCACCCACAAAGGAATAGAGTTTACTGTCGCTTTCGATGAATTCGAGAAAACAAAGCCTGACTTAAAGGATTGAAATGCTTTTATAAGTTTGCAGGAAGCGGTAATTCTGGTTCGGTTTGACAAAAGTCGTATTAAACCAGATGCAACCAGCAGCTTAGTGATAAAAAGTCATTTTGAAAAGTTTATTCAGTAATTGCAGTGACTTGAACTATGGTTATTAGCAACCGCATTTTAGAGCAAAACAACTTTCTAATCAGATTGCTACTAGAAAAAAAATTACAGCATACTAAGTCCGTAATTGTTGATATGGAAGATGCAGTTTTCTGGGTAAAGCCAAATGCAGAGTTTCTCTACGCCAATGATGCAGCGTGCAGTTTGGTGAGATGTTCTCGTGAGGAATTACTCTCTATGACTATGTACGACATCAAACCAGACTTTTCGCCAACAGTCTGGTCAAAGCATTGGAGAACTATTAAAGAGCAAGGCTACCTATACTTTGAATCTTTATATAGAACTAAGGAAGATTGGACCTTTCCCGTAGAAATTACTATTATCTATTTGGAATACAACTCTAGCGAATATGGCTGTATCTCGATCCGCAATATCAGTCAACGCCAGCAGGCGTCTATGGTCTTACAAAAGGTTAATGAAGTATTAGATTGCAAAGTGCACCAGCTTGTAGCTCAATTAAGAGACGCTAATCAGCAATTGTACCGCGAGAAAGTTTTGCGCCAGCAGGTAGAGACAGCTTTAGAACAAGAAAAACTACTCACTGAACACAGAGCGCACTTTTTCTCTATGCTTTCTCATGAATTTCGCACTCCGTTAAATATTATCTCATTGTCCGCTAGTTTACTGAAACGTCATGTTCATCGGTGGACTGAAGAGAAAAAATTACAATACTTGCAACGCTTGGAAATGGCAGTTGAACAAATCAGCCAATTGATGGATGAAATTTTTCTCAACCATAAAACAGAAGCAGAAAAGCTCAAGTTTGAGCCAAAACCATTGAACCCGATCCAATTGTGCAGTGAGATATTGGCAGAAATGAATTTGAACCAAAGCAACGCCACTTGCTTGATGCCGGGAGACTCTTTTGACATTTCCTCCTGGGAAGAATCATGCCAGTTGCTACTACAGAGGGAATCCCCCTCTCCCAAGAGGGAAGTTTCGAGCAAAGAGAGCCTTTGCTCCAACAACTCTGGACAACACAATACCTTCCCAATACCTGCGTCACCGCAGACCCCTGACTACGCAGTCACTTTAATTAGTCAAGGTGATTGTACAGTCTGCGTAGATCAAAAATTGCTACAGCCTATTCTCAGGAATTTGCTCTCAAATGCACTTAAGTATTCTCCAAGTGGTAGCACGATTGATTTAATAGTTTCTTGCCGGGATGAAGAAGTGATTTTCCAGATTAAAGATCGAGGAATTGGAATTTCTGTAGCAGATCAACAACGACTATTTAAGCCATTTCATCGCGGTACGAATGTCGGCAATATCCCCGGTAATGGATTGGGATTAGCACTTGTCAAAAAGCTTGTAGACCTGCATGGTGGTCAAATTTCAGTTGCCAGCGAGGTTGGAGTAGGTACTACATTCACAATTGCCCTGCCAGCGCAGTGACAATCTCTGCAATAAAACAGCCAGAAAGTCTATGAAAATTGATAATTCATCTGACGCTTAACATCAAGGGGACACTATGACTAAAATTCTAGTGATTGAAGATGAGCCAGAAAGCCGAGATATATTTTTAGACAGTTTAGAAGCAGAAGGATTTGAAGCGATCGCTGCGGAAAATGGTCTTGTTGGCATTCAGCAAGCACAAGAACACTTGCCTGATTTGGTACTTTGCGACATTCTGATGCCAGAACTAGATGGTTATGGTGTTTTGAATACGTTGCGCCAAAACCCTTTAACAGCAACAATTCCCTTCATTTTTCTCAGTGCCAAATCTACTAAAACCGAGGTTCGTCAAGGGATGAATTTGGGAGCAGACGACTATCTTACCAAGCCATCAACAGTAGAGGAATTATTGGAAGCGATCGCAACTCGATTAGAAAAACAGGCAACCATGCGCCAGTGCTATGTTGCTCAGTCCCCACCAGTTTCAGAACTCCAAAGTACTGACACAGACACATCAGCAAATTCCCAATCACTCTTGCCTACTTGTCCTCAACTTAAAGAGGTTTTCGACTTTATCGAAGCCAATTATTATCAATCCATTACCCTGTGCGATGTAGCCCAAGCAGTAGGTTACTCCGCAGCTTACTTAACCGATTTAGTACGACGCCAGACAGGAAAACCAGTGAATCATTGGATTGTCGAGCGCCGGATGGCAGCAGTGCGTACCTTACTTTTAGAAACTAACCAATCCGCAAATCAGATTGCTGAGGTTGTGGGCTATCAGAATGAGGGTCATTTCTTTCGTCAGTTTCGCCAGTATCACGGGACTACCCCCAAAGCTTGGCGAAGGGCGCAGCAAATCCAGTAGTTAAAAGCTGAACTAGCGCCTCAGTAATCAGAAAACCCGTTTGTTGCTCAAACTAAAGGCTTTGAAGCCCCACCACTGACTGGGTTCACTATAATCTTGAACTTTTGCTAAGGAGTTTCAGGCGCAAACCAAGAATTAAAACACCGACACCTAGCAAGCCTAAAGTTGCAGAAGGTTCGGGGACTGATTTGGGTTCCACACCCAGTGCGACAATAGCCTTGTCTGCCTGGATCAGTCCGAAGCCAAGTCTGGAGTCGAAGCCTAATGAAGGGCTGTCAGCCGTATCTCTTAGAGCATCATAGATTTCAGTAGGTGTTGCGCTTGGATCGCCCTCTAGTAACAGTGCTGCAACTGCGGCTGTGAAAGGAGCCGATGCCGAGGTACCTAAAAAGGTGTAGAAGTCGGGGTTGGCATTAAGAGGAGAACTTCCACCTAAATTGAAGGAAATTGCTAGCCCATCCGGAGCCACAACATCCGGCTTGAAAGAATCCGGGTTGCCTTCTGAAGAAAATGGTTCTAGCTGACCCTGCTTTACAACAACATCGAACGTTCTGCTTGAGTAGGATTTTGCGTTCCCGTAGTACACTGCTCCAACGGTCAGCGTATTAGGGTTATTTGGATGCCCATATATTGGAATACCAGGCACTCGGCTATCGGGGGGAAGATAATTATTATCGGCACTAGTGAAGTAAGAAATCCCCCGGTTAACTACTGTGTTAATCGCCTGGTTAATTGGCCCGTCTGGAGGCTCCAAATCTAGTAGATTTAAAGGTGCATCAGGAGGAGCGATCGGAGGGTAAAAATAGCCCCAATCATCCACAATTATATCTGCATCGGCAGCCGCTAGAGCCTGAATGCCTTGACCAAAGCTATCCGTGTTGCTCAAGCTTGTGTGAAACGCTAAGTTAGCCCCTGGAGCCACAGCATGGATGATCTGCAATAAAGCGCGACCCTCATCCGTGGTACCAGGTTTAGCATAGTCCTTTAACACGTTAACATTAGATGGTAAGTAGCCATCGGCTATATTTGTAGCATAAGTATCCTGGTTGTTAGAGGTATCGAAGGTCTTTGCTGTGGCGAAGCTATCTGATAGTACACCGATAGTGATTCCAGTACCATCTAGACCGTAGCGATCGCGCAAAACATCAACCCCTGTAGCTTTAGCTGCTGCTTCAATTGGTAGAGTGAAGGTAGCCGCCTGAACCTTGGCAACAAAGCTCCCAAGTGCAGCAGTTGTCACTATCACCCCTGATGTAACGATTGTTTGAAGGAGTTTTAAATCTCTCATGGTGTTTAAGGACTTTCTCAAAATTCACTAGTTTAGAGCAGAAATGATTCGCTTGATATTGTGCCGCCCAAGCTAGGCTGTTACTGATGTTTAAAAACACTTTTTCAAAATTTATATTCAGAGTTAAAAAAGCACCCAAGTAGTTATGCTTGGCTGCTTTTTGGCTTAGTTGTTATTTAAAATCTCTACCGTCTACCAGAGTAGAACTACTTCCTGGAGCGATGGAGTTAGGATGGTCCCTGAGCACCACCTATAGCCCCAGCAGTACCCCAAGCAACCTGATCCTTAAGTATATCCTCTGAGGAAGACCCGTGGAGTTTCCCGGCTATTAACGCGCCAGTAGTACCTCCAAGAGCACCTAAAAGAGCACCTCCTGGTCCTGCTGCTCCTCCGGCAACTGCTTCTAACTCGGCCTCACTCAGACTGTTAGCAATAGCAGCTGCTTCAGTAATTTGATTGAGCAACTGCTGAGATTCTTCTGGAGTGAAATTATATCCTGCCGCTCTTATAGCTACAGCACGTTCCTCATTAGTTTTAGGGTCTTGAAGTTGGCTTCGGAAATTATCATCCGTAACGATCGCATTAAAAAACGCCTTAGCATCTTGGATAGACATATCTTTCTCCTTCAGTAAATAACATTCAGTTTGGTTACAGATTGAGTTGTTAACTCTAAGTTGCATTTTGATCGCTGTTCGTGATTCTCAGCAAACTTTGCTCAGACATTTCATCTTTTTATGCTTTAGCAATCAAGTTAGAAGTGCTGAACCTGTGAAAAGACTAACTGAGTTTTTAAGGTAATTACCATACACTATCTTTTGATGTAACTAATAATTTTTTTGATATCAAGGTAAAAAAAATTGTTAGTCTTACACAAATATTGTGTATTAAATTTAGCTTTTAGATATCTTAATCTATTAGATATTAATTTAACCTTCAGTTCGCTCAAATAAAAAGTTGATGAATTTAATGAAAAATGCAAATAATTAACTTTAGTCACCAATAGTATTTCGATAAAGTAAACTAAAAAATCCAAAAGAAAAATATACCATGATGAACAATTCAATTAATCATAAAAATAAAATTGATGTCCAACAGCAATCTAATGAGTTATCTGATGAAGAGCTTACTTCGGTTTCTGGTGGTATAGAATTAGGCAAAGTAGTAGACCCTGTTAAAGACTTTGTTACTGACGTTTACAAAGAGGGCAAAGACTTAGTTTCTGATATTGGGGAAAACCTTGATAAACATTTATAAAAGAATTTAATTCAATGTTTTAAAACTCAATGGTTGAATCTTTAAAAATCTGATTGTCAAATAAAGCAAAATAACTTTCAGGCATCTTGATTTTGAGGAATTTTTTTACCAAACTCAAGTCGAGTTAATGGTAATTGGTAATTCAAGCTTCTCTTCTATTGAATGAAGCGATCGCATCCAGTGGTCAGATAGCTGGCAGGATGAACCCAAATCTACTTACGCCCTAGCAAGAGGTGTAATATGAGCAAAACAACAAGTAATTCTCCTGCTTCAGAGAAAGAATCACTTCCCAACCAAGGAATCGAGAATGTTTCGGATGCTCAGTCTCCTATCCTACCGGGTTCTGGTTGGCAAAATCGGCAAGCCTTTTTAAAGGTTCTTGTTAAAGCGAAGCAGTCCCTATTTAACCCATCTGCCTGGTCTATCAGAACGAAACTCTCGGTAGCACTTCTCTGTGTTGCTCTTATACCGATGAGCTTCACCACCTATCACAACCTCCAAGAAAGCCTTAAGAGTGCAGAGGACAGCGAATATCGCAAACTGGAACTCTTAGCCACCAGTAACGCTAGTCGCCTCGACCAGTTAATTATCGATATCCAGCGTGTTGCAGTCCAAGTCAGTACTGATAAGGATGTAGTGGGTTTTCTGTCTGCTACTAGTCCTCAGAAGCAAACAGCCTTCCGTTCTTCGATGCAACGAACGCTAAATAATGTCTTTAGCTCTAACCCCGACTATGATGTTGTCTACATTATAGATACAAAGGGGCGCTGTCTTGCTGCCACTGACCCCACATTCATTGCTCAAAACTATGCCTTCCGTGAATACTTCCGCTTTAGCATTCAGGGACGCCCTTACGTTTCCAGCATTATAGTTGGTACAACAAGTGGACGGCCAGGCATCTATTTCTCCAATCCTATACGGTCTGAGGGCGGCAAGATTGTCGGTGTGGCGGTCTTAAAAATCAAGGGAGAAGACATCTGGGCGATTGTAAATGCGTTGCAGGCTGGCTCTCAAAGTTATGCCTTCTTGGTTGACGAGCGTGGCGTAATCATTAGCCATCCTGATAAATCGCTGCTTTATCATAGTCTAGTCCGCTTGCCAGCTAACAAACAACAGCAGGGCGAAACCGATAGGCTTTATGGCGTCGAGCAAATCAAAAGCTTGGAAATTCCAGAGTTAGCAGATGCGATCGTTGGAGCTAAACAGACAAGTCACACTAGCTATTATTCCCCAATTGAGCAGACACGCCAGATGATCGGCTTTGCTCCCTTACAAGAGCAACCTTGGGTGCTAGGGGTGAACAAAGCTCACGCACAATTTGATGCTCCCTTGAATCAACTCATTTGGCAGAACAGCTACAGCTTACTGGCAGTAGGAGCGATCGCAACAATCATCGCCTTGATTTTAGCGCAAAGTATTGCCCAACCGATTCGTGCCCTGACAAAAGCAGCACAATCACTGGTAGAGCAGGATGATTTTGATACTCATCAGTTAGCTAAAGTGTCTGACGCGAATGATGATATTGGTCAACTAGTGCGCGTTTTCCTGCAAATGGCTCGAGAAGTGAAGGCGCGAGAGCAAAAGCTGAAACAGCAAGTGATGGAATTAAACGTTGAAATCGACGAAGCGAAAAAGGCACGTCAGGTAGCTGATATCACACAGACAGATTACTTCCAACAACTGCATCAAAAAGCGCAAAAAATCAAGGGGCGAATGACCAAAAATGATGAAACAGAAACCGATTACTTCCAGCAGTTACACCAAAAAGCACAAAATCTTAAAGGTCACGTTGCAAAAGAAGCTGATTAAAGAAAGACACAAAGTTAAATAAATTTACACATAGCAAGGGTATGCCATTATGTCCAAAATTGTATCTATTCACTCGTTTCGTGGTGGTACGGGAAAATCAAATTTAACTGCTAACTTAGCCGCTACTATTGCACGTCTTGGAAAACGTGTAGGTATTATTGACACCGATATTCAGTCACCAGGGATTCATATTATTTTCGGTCTAGACGAGTCAAAGATGAATCGCTCCCTCAATGATTACTTATGGGGGCGCTGTGTAATTAAAGATGCTGCCTACGATGTCAGTCATACTTTAAATATGGAAGGGGAGACATCTGTAAGCAATGGCAGCCTCTACCTAATTCCTTCCAGTATTAAAGCAGGAGAAATTTCCCGTATCTTGCGCGAGGGTTATGATGTAGGCAAACTCAACGACGGCTTTGAGGATCTAATCCGCTATCTCAACCTAGACTATTTGTTGATTGATACTCACCCTGGTTTGAATGAAGAAACCTTACTAGCGATCGCTATCTCTGATATTTTAATCGTTATCTTACGTCCAGACCACCAAGACTTCCAAGGTACTGCGGTAACGGTGGAGGTGGCGAAAAAATTAAAAGTGGACAAAATGCTGCTGGTAATTAATAAGGTGCTACCAGCAATGGATTTCAACGCTCTGCGAGAACAAATGGAAACAATCTACAACACTCCAGTGGTCGGTATTGTGCCTCTTTCTGAAGAGATAATTCAGTTAGCCAGCAGTGGTTTGTTTTGCTTGCGTTACGCTGATCATCCATTTAGCCAGACGGTGCAAGAAATTGCTCGGCAGATTATGGATAGGGTTGAGTTAAAGAAGGTATTGGTGGGAGGCGATCGCACTTGAACCAACACCAACTTCGTGCTCATGTACTTGCTTCCTATGGCGCTACTGCCTTGGAGACAGAGGAATTACTTGCTTACAATCAAAACATCTTCGATCGCAGCTTTTTAAAACTCCCCGCCAAGTTTCCCCTTCCACCCGAACCTCATGTACTCGCCTGGGAAGAATACGCCACTTTTGCTAAAGAAGTAGGAGTTTTTCAAGCTTTATCAACCAAGTTGGTACAGTTACAGTTCCCCATACTCGAAGGCATCAGCCAAACAGAGGCATACCGCTCTGCTACTCGTAAGGGTGTGACAGTAGATAGTATGGTTGAAGCGACTGGTCTGATTTTGCAGCAACCCGAACAACTCGAGTTGATCCTACATCAAAGCTTGGCTGGAGTCATCCCGGTTTTACTCACCAGGAATCGAGAAGACTTTGTTTCTTTGGTACAAGCGCTAACAATGCGGAATGAACCCAAACCAATTCCTGCTTCTATGGGAGCTTGCATGGTTAGTGGTTTCAACAACTGGGATCGGGTTCGCCAATATCGCCAACAATGGTCAGTTAGAAATTTTGGTAACTGCTCCGAAAGTAGTTGGTTAGAAGAATTTGGGCGACTAATCCCGCAAAAGCAGCTTTATCAAGATCGGTTGATTATTTTGAGTGACGGTTTTTATAGCAATGTTTCAGCCAGCGACATCGGACTTTCGGAAGTAGAATGGCGGCGTATTTCCCTAAATATTCGGCTGGAACATGAATGTACGCACTACTTCACACACCGCTTATTTGGCTCCATGCGGAATAATCTACTCGACGAATTTATTGCTGACTACAGAAGTATTGTGGCGACTATCGGACACTATCGGGCTGATTGGTTTTTGCGTTTTCTGGGGCTGGAGTCATTTCCAGATTACCGAGAAAGAGGGAGATTACAAAATTATCGAGGTCAACCGCCGCTTTCAGAGGGCGCATTTAAGATTCTGCAAGCATTGGTGAAGTCTGCTGCTGAAAATTTGGAACGCTTTGATGCTGAACATGGAAGCGAGTTAAGAACTTTTAATAGTCAACTGATTATGTTAATAGCTTTGACTTATTTGACATTAGAAGAATTGGCTGACTCTCAGGCGAATTCGTATATCCAAAAAATTCTAGACCAATTGCCGACAACTCTCACAAAGGGGTAAGTCGAGTATCCAAATAAAGTTAAATTTATATGAATTATGACAGAAGTTTTACTAAAGGAATTAAGTAATAGTGACATCAATTGGATGATCGCTACGGGTCAAAAAAAGGAAATACTTGCTGGCACTATCCTTGTGCAGCAAGGAAAAACCCTGGATACCCTACACATCATACTGGATGGAACATTCACAATTACTGTTTCGCAAGCTACAAACAATCCTCTAGATCGAGCTTTTGCGGCGATGGAGGATAGCGAAATATTAGGACGAGAGATTGCACGGGTTTCAAGTGGTGAGATAGTAGGAGAAATCCCGTTTATTAATGTCCGCGCAGCTGTTACCACTGTTGAAGCAGCTGAAAATTCATTGGTAATATCGATTTCTCGGCAGCAATTGACCGCAAAATTGCAGCAGGATATTGGTTTTGCATCTCGATTTTATCGAGCGATCGCTATTCTACTAGCAAACAGAATCACTCAACTTGGTCATAGCAAACTTGTTAAGAGCAATACGCTCAGAGATATGCTGTTTATTTTGGAACAATTGCATGATAGTGACATCGATTGGATGATTGCTACAGGTACTAGCCAAAAAATTGCCGCTAACACAGTACTCATTCGTGAGGGAGGGCCTGTGGATGCACTGTATATCCTACTGGATGGAACAATGACAGTTTCTGTTTCTGAGGATGAACGTAATCCTTTAACTCGCGCCTTTGCGGCTTTAGAGGGTGACGAAACTACAAGCAGAGAGATAGCAAGATTATCAAAAGGCGAAATCGTCGGAGAAACAGCTTTTATTGATACCCGTTTGCCTTTTGCAACTGTCAAAACTACTAAAGACTCACTTGTGTTGTCAATTCCTCGACAACAATTAGCAGCAAAATTACAGCAGGATATAGGTTTTGCGTCTCGATTTTATCGGGTAATTGCTACGCTGCTTGTAAATCGATTACAGGAAATGTTCAGTCGGCTTGGTTATGGCAGACGCATTTATAGCAAAGGTCAATCACTAGATGAAAATGTTGAATATGAGGATGAACTAGATTCTCATGTTTTAGATAACATGGCACTGGCTGGAACCAGATTTGATTGGATGTTGAGTCGTTTGAGATAAAATTAAATTTATTATCATAGAGTGTAAAGTGTTAGGTTTTCGCTTAACACCTATTTTTGTATTCATAGTTTTTTTTAAGTTTTCAACATTTATTTCAAAATTTTTATTGTCTAATATAAGAGGTATTATCCTCGTTACTGCAAACTAACTATTTTATATTTAGTATACACAATTCAGCACCTAAAACCAAAAAAAATGTTAGTACAACCGAAAAATAGTTGATTGTAACCTTAATTTTTACTAGATAAGCTTATATCAATAACCTGAATTGAGGTTCTTAAGTGTACTCTCTTTTTACAAGAACTTGTTTTCTTGTAATTACACCTTATAAATTCTCATTCAACGTTATATGTAATAATTTAAATCTAAGGAAATAAGTCACATGACTGAACAAAAGAAAGTCCGTAGAGAACTTGAATCTGAACTGATTGCCAAATAAGTTTCTAAGTGACCTGAAGTATGAAAGCCTTCCTGATGATTTCCAACTATCAACTAATTTAAAAAAAATTAGATTTTGCTACGATTCCTATCTCAATGAGTTAGGTGAAATTATACACAAGGGGAGTAAAACTGCTAAAGAGATTGCTTCTATGTTTGACACCCGTAGTATTTTGCCTGCTTATACATTTCACAATTTTAATCTCATGTTAGAGAAGGGAGTTTTAGAGGATGTCTGAGAAGTATCAAATATTTATTGATCCCCCCTAACCCCCCTTAAAAAAAGGGGGAATAAGAATCTTAAAGTCCCCCTTTTTAAGGGGGATTTAGGGGGATCTCCAAGGGTTAGATGTATATAAAAGAACTTTTCAGACATCCTCTTAGACGATGAGCCGAAACCCAAAGCTTAAAGATAAGAAAATATTGTTAGTCTTCCCTTAAAAATTGTGTATTGAGAGCTGATGTTCCACTCTCTAAGTTACTAAGTACAAATCTCTATTTAGAAAACTTGAAATATTTAAGCTACAGAAAAAGGGAGATTTTTTCGCACAAATGATTGTCGAGGCATCCTAAATGGTTGAACACAAGCAAAACCTATTCCGAAAAGAGTCATTAGAGCGTTTATCTTCACCTGAAAGATTAGACCAATTAATGCAGGTAGTTAGCCCTAAAAGCTGGCTACCTTTAACCGCCTTGGGTTCTTTGGTAGCTGTTGCCGTGGTCTGGAGTATCTATGGACGCATTCCGATTACTGTGGAAGGTCAAGGAGTACTGATTTATCCGCGTACAGTTGTGCCACTACAGTCGAAAAGCGCAGGGCAGTTAGTTGCTTTAAATGTAAATGTTGGGGATGTGGTCAAAAAGGGAGACGTACTGGCAACAGTTGACCAAGTTGACCTGCGTAAGCAATTACAATTAGCACGGGCCAAACTAGCCCAACTAGAGGATCAGGATCGCAACGCTAGTTTGTTACAAGGGCAGCGTCAGCAGCTTGACACAAAGGCAATCCAAGAGCAACGCTTAACTCTTGAGCAAAGACTCAAGATTGTGCAGGATTTGACACCCGTGTTGCGGGAGAAAGGACTAGTGTCAATCGGGCGCGATCGCCTCAACTTACAGCGACGCTTGCAAACACTCAAAGGGCTGCTTCCTACGCATAAAAAGAGGCTAGAAAACCGCCAAAAGCTTTTAAAAGAAGGAGCGATTCCTGATGATGTGGTCTTAGAAGCACGGCAACAATACGACGATGCCCGTGCAAGCATTGATGAAGCACAATCTCAGTTGAAGCAACTAGACCTTAAGGAAGCAGATGCACAACAGCAATATCTCTCAAATCTGAACGAAATCAAAAACATTCAAGCTCAGTTGCAAGAACAGAACAGTAAAGCAGCAACTCTCGCTCAAGAAGACCTGCAAACTGCAACTACCCGCAAAAATGAGATTCAAGAAGTCAGGCGAGAGATTGCCAAACTAGAACAACAATTAGGTAATAACAGCCAGATTATCTCTCAACACTCAGGACGTATTCTTGAAATCACTGTGACAACGGGGCAAGTCATTAATGCTGGAACCCGTTTAGGAAGCATAGATGCAGAAAATCCATCTAGAAAAATGGTTGGCATCACCTATTTTCCAGTTGGAGAGGGCAAAAAAATTCAACCAGGTATGACGCTGCAAATTACACCCCAAACCGTGAAGCGGGAACGCTTTGGCGGTATTGTCGGTAAGATTACCACTGTCTCACCATTTCCGATTACCAGAGAAGCAGCCGCTAGTGTAGTAGGTAATCCTGAAGTGGTTGCAGGTTTGGTGGGGGAAAAGCAGGAGGCAGTTATCCAAGTATTTGCTGATTTGCAGCCAGATTCTACTACTTTTAGCGGTTATAAGTGGTCTTCTTCCGATGGGCCGCATTTAAAAATTTCTTCTGGAACGACTACATCTGTGCGAGTCAAGGTGGAAGAGCGATCGCCAATTACGTTTGTTTTACCTATTCTGAGGTCTGTCAGTGGTATCTACTAATCCATCATTAGTGGCACCGATTAATCCTTTGCACTACCTGCAAAACCTGCTGAAAAATCCTCTCAAGCGGGTAAAGACACCCACGCTTTTGCAAATGGAGGCAGTAGAATGTGGTGCCGCAGCTTTGGGAATTATTTTGGGTTACTATGGTCGGATTGTGCCTTTGCCAGAACTGCGTCGAGAGTGTGGAGTCTCCCGCGATGGCAGTAAAGCTTCCAACGTCCTCAAAGCTGCCAGAAGCTATGGACTCCAAGCAAAAGGCTTTAAGAAGGAACTGGATCAACTTCCAGACCTTAGCCCTCCCTATATTGTGTTTTGGAACTTCAACCACTTCTTGGTAGTAGAGGGATTTAGTTCTAATTGGGTCTATCTTAATGACCCAGCCACTGGGCCGCGAAAGGTGTCTCAACAGGAATTTGACGAGGGGTATACCGGAGTGGTGCTGGTTATGGAACCAGGACCAGAATTTGAAAAAGGGGGTCGTAAACCTAGCCTGATTTTATCGCTGTGGTCACGACTAAAGGGTGCTATTGGTGTCTTAATTTACTGTCTAGTCGCAGGGTTTTTGTTAACACTTGTCGGGCTGGCGGTACCAGTATTTAGTCAAGTGTTTGTAGATGAAATCCTGGTGCAAGGACGGCAGCATTGGCTACGTCCGTTGTTATTGGCAATGGCGATCGCAGCAATCCTACAAGGAGTATTAACACTACTGCGGTTGCGTTATCTGCGCCGTTTGAAAGTCAAGCTGTCTGTGGGAATGTCCAGTCGTTTTCTCTGGCATATCCTGCGTTTACCAGTTGGTTTTTACGCCCAACGGTTTGCAGGTGAAATTAGTAACCGCACTAGTCTCAACGACCAAGTTGCTGATGTGCTTTCAGGGCGATTGGCGACCACAGTCATTGATGCGGTAATGGTAATTTTTTACGCTTTAGTCATGCTCCAATATGACTGGGTACTGACTTTGGTTGTAGCTAGTTTTGCTGCTGTAAATGTCTTAACCTTGCAATGGATCTCCCGTCAGCGCGTCGATGCTAATCAGCGATTAATTCAAGAATATGGGAAAGCGGCTGGCGCATCCATAGCGGCTCTCCAAAGTATAGAAACTCTCAAAGCATCAGGGTTAGAATCAGATTTCTTTTCGCGGTGGTTAGGGTACTACACCAAGGCGATCAATTCTCAGCAAGAACTAGGGGTGACAAACCAGACTTTTTCAGTATTACCTACACTTTTGTCTTCGCTCTCATCAATGGCTTTATTAGTTGTAGGTGGTTTACGAGTGATGGATGGACACCTCAGCATCGGAATGCTGATAGCCTTTCAAGGACTGATGCAGAGCTTTTTGCTCCCTGTTAACAATCTCGTCAATTTCGGCAGTACCCTCCAAGAAATGGAAGGCAATTTGATTCGCTTAGATGATGTGTTGGATAACCCAATTGAGGGAGTAGGGGAGCAGGGGAGCAGGGAGCAGGGAGCAGGGGGAGAAAAAATCTTTTTATCTGACTCATCTTTTCTGCCTAGATTACAGGGGTACGTCGAACTAGAGAATGTCACATTTGGCTATAGCCGCTTAGATCCGCCTCTGATTGAAAACTTTAGCCTCTCGGTCAAGCCTGGAGGGCGAGTAGCTTTAGTAGGCGGGAGCGGGTCTGGCAAATCTACTATTGCCAAACTAGTAAGCGGACTCTACGAACCTTGGGAGGGAGAAATTTGCTTTGATGGTCAACCTAGAAAGCAGATTCCGCAATCGATATTAACTAACTCCGTCGCTTTGGTGGAGCAGGATATTTTGATGTTTGGCGGAACTGTTAGGGATAATTTAACTTTATGGGACACTACAGTACCAGATAAAAATTTAGTGCGAGCTAGTAAGGATGCTGCCATTGATGATGTAATTTTCTCCATGTCTGGCGGATTTGATGCAGAACTAATTGAAGGAGCCGCCAATTTAAGTGGAGGTCAACGACAGCGATTAGAAATAGCCCGCGCCTTAGTTAATAATCCTTCAATCCTGATTATGGATGAAGCTACCAGCGCCCTAGATTCCGAGACGGAAAAAATTATTGACCAAAATCTGCGGCGACGTGGGTGTACCTGCCTAATTGTTGCACACCGATTAAGCACGATCCGCGATTGTGATGAAATCATCGTCCTTGAACGTGGAAAAGTAGTGCAACGAGGTACTCACGAAGAATTATGGCAAGTAGAGGGGGTGTACTCACGGTTAATCAGCAGTGAAGAGGGAGCTTAATTATGGTCATTAACCAAATCAGAGGCAAAGACTTACAGGGGCAACTATACAGCCTAAAAGGCAATGAGCCAATACTGCTAGACGACCCGCAGACCATTTGGGTGGTGCAGTCCGGCTCTGTAGCGTTGTTTGCTGTCACTATTAAAAATGGCATCACCCAAGGAAATCGCCGTTATTTGTTCACTCTTCATCCCGAAGAAGCACTTTTCGGAACGGCTTTTGACTGCATTCATCAGCACCGCCAATTTCTTGCAGTGCCAATGGGAGAAACAGAATTGCTGAAGGTAGACCGAGAATACTTTGAGGAGTTAGTTGTTGATGCGGATACTAGAATAGTTTCTTTGATGGAGGGTTGGGTAGAGCAAATCAACACTACACTTTCCCATATCGCCACTCCAGCAATTCAAGTCCGGGCTGTGGGAGAAGCGCGATTTTCTCTAATTGATGGTCAAACTCTCCAGCCAGAACCAGATGCGATCGCTTGGGTACAAATTCAGCAAGGAAATTTCCACTGGATGGGGCTTGAGGAACTAACTCTAGATCCGACATCGGGAATTTTCCCCCTCAGCGATGGTATCTGGTTACAAGCTGTAGGGGAGGTTCAGCTTGCCACTCAAACCACAAGCGCCATCCGCAATGCAGATATCCTGCTTGAGGGACTTTCCCAGTTTCATACTCAACTGCTGGAATATATCAATTTTCTAGAACAGCAGGAAACCCAAGAAGAACTACAACGCCTGACTGAGCGGGAACGTCTCAATCGTCAGGTGACAGCAGAGGCTTTGGGCGAACTGGCATCTTCTTTAGGAACTCAAGAAGCAAATTTTTTTCTGGAAGGTGCGCCGTTGTTAGCTGTTGCTGGTGCTGTGGGCAGGTCTTTAGGTGTGAAAATTCGCCCCCCAGCTAAGTCAGAGAACCTGAAGCGGGTGAAGGAGCCATTGGAAGCAATTGTTAGAGCTTCGCGGTTAAGGATGCGACAGATTTTATTGCGGGACAACTGGTGGCAAAAGGACTGTGGCCCTTTGGTTGCCTACACCCAAGAGGATAACCGACCAGTGGCACTCCTGCCCGTTTCTGCTACTCGCTATGAAATATTTGATCCAAGCGATGACACTCGTCTGACCGTAGATGCCTTTATTGCTTCTACACTAGCGCCCGTTGCTTATATGTTTTATCGGTCTTTGCCCGATAAAGTTCTTAACGCTAGCGATTTATTTCGGTTCGCGCTTAAGAATCGTGGCAGAGATATACTAATCGTTTTTTTAACTGGGATTGCCACGACACTGCTGGGTATGCTCACACCCCAGGCCACCGCCATTTTAATTGACAACGCCATTCCAGATAGCGATCGCGGATTATTACTACAAGTTGGTTTGGGGTTGCTGGTTGCAGCTTTTGGGACGGCAGTATTTCGGCTGGCTCAAGGACTCGCACTTTTGCGCGTGGAAACGATTTCAGATGCCTCTACTCAAGCTGCTGTGTGGGATCGACTACTAAACCTACCAGTATCCTTTTTTCGCCAGTACACCACAGGGGATCTTCAATCTCGCGTCACATCAATCAGTACAATTCGTCGTTTACTAAGTGGCGCAACCCTGATTACTCTAATTACAGGTCTGTTCTCATTATTAAACTTGTTGCTTTTGTTTTACTACAGCTGGAAATTAGCTTTAGTTGCTGTAGCTGTGGCAATAGTTGTTGTAGCTGTGACTACATTCTCTGGTATGCTCCTCGTCCGCAAAGTTCGCCCACTGCTGGAAATAAAGGGAAATATCTTTGGGCAGACAGTACAACTAATCAACGGCATTTCCAAACTGCGTGTCGCTGGAGCCCAAGAGCGCGGTTTCGCTTCTTGGAGTAAAAACTACAGCCGACAAATAAAACTGGAACTTAGCACCCAGAACGTTGAAGATGGTGTTGCCCTTTTCAATACAGTCATGCCGACGGTAACTTCTGGCATCCTGTTTTGGTTTACTATGCAACAACTTCAGGAAGCTCAGACAACAGGTGCGATCGGACTAACAATTGGGACTTTCCTGGCTTTTAACAGTGCGTTTGGTACTTTTATTAAAGGTGCCACAGATGTAAGTAATACAGTTACAAGCACTTTGCAAGTTGTCCCTCAGTGGAAACGCGCTCAACCAATTTTAGAAACTATACCAGAAGTGGCTCTGAGCAAAGCTGATCCTGGTAAGCTCATAGGCAAAATCGCTGTAGATCGTGTCACATTCCGCTACCGACAAGATGGCCCTCTGATCCTAGATGATGTCAGTCTGTATGCCAAGCCTGGGGAGTTTATTGCACTTGTAGGCGCTTCTGGGAGCGGTAAATCTACTATATTTAGATTGCTATTGGGGTTTGAAGCTCCTGAAGATGGCACTATCTATTATGATGGTCAAGATTTATCCGGGTTGGATGTTGATGCAGTACGCCGACAGTTAGGTGTCGTTCTGCAAAATGGCCGGATTATGTCGGCTTCTATTTTCGACAATATTGCTAGCGGCGCTCAGATTACACTTGATGAAGCTTGGGAAGCAGCGCAAATGTCTGGGTTTGCTGACGATGTTGCAGCTATGCCAATGCAAATGCATACTGTGATTAGTGAAGGAGGTGGCAATCTCTCTGGAGGACAACGACAACGGTTATTGATTGCCCGTGCTTTAGCATTAAAACCGCGCATTTTATTATTCGATGAAGCTACCAGTGCGCTAGATAACAGAACCCAGGCGATTGTCAGCGAAAGCTTGGATAAGTTACAAGTTACCAGAATAGCGATCGCTCATCGACTGAGCACCATCCGCAACGCTCACCGTATTTATGTACTGCAAGCAGGCCGGGTTGTACAGCAGGGAAATTTTCAAGAACTAGCTACTGTTGAAGGTCTATTTGCCCAGTTAATGGCTCGGCAAATGGCGTAGTTATTTGAGATTTATGAATAATATGAATACATGGTTTCCCTTACACCCCCACCAATCAATCGCATACCACAGACCTACACCCGCTCCCAAACTCGGCTTTATCATTCAACGCACGGCACTTTTGAAGAGTATTGTTAGGACTTACGCACTATACAAATCAACCAAAACGTGTATTACGGTATTTAGTCTTTTCAGAGGTTTCAGATAACCCTGATTTATTCCGACATTTGCGTAGGCGTAGCCCGTCGTAGACATCGCTGGATGCAAAACATGGCTAAAATACCCAAATTGTGTTTAGTACTTATGTAAGATGCGTAAGTCCTAGAGACTATTGTCTCAAAATTCAAGTTCAATTTTTGGTGGTTAATTGACACTAAATACCAGAGGCAGCACTTGCTCGGAATGCAACAACCTGCGACCCGATATCACAAACCTGGATGTCACGACGAGAGACAATTTGCAACTCGTGAGGGTAACGCGGACGCGGATCGGATCGTTCACCAACCAGATTGGAGGAACCATCGTGGTTTCATAGTAATCAATCTGATGCAAAACCCCAGGATTATTCTTGAGTTCTACCACTGTCCCAGGCAAATACTCAAATATTTCATCCCAATCAATAGCCGAATCGACGTTCATCACACTCAACCTGTTTAATACCTGAATTACTTACTTGCCCATACCAGCCAGACCTTGACCAAACAATTCGCAATTCGCAGTGACGCTCCTTCTCTGCGAGACGCTACGCGAACGTCGCTAACGCTGCGCTAACGCAATTCGCAATTATGGATGTAATTGAAAATTGGTTCATTCAGGGTGCAAGCCCCCAACTTCAGTTGTGGGGTTCTTAAAAAGCGAATTGCTCTCTTCTCTACGAGACGCTGCGCGAACGGAGCGGGGCGTTAGCCCATTGCGACTTGCGAATTGGAGATGACCTTACATTGTTCACCTGGCAAATAAAACATTAGCGAAATAGCTGGTGGGTATATCAACCGTGCTTTTGATTAGCAATAGAAATCACTGCGATCGAGTAGCACTTCACCGTAATCTGGCACCCAGGCAACCCAGGTCATTGGGGATTCCTGGCAGAGCAACTTGGCTTCCTCAAAGGCATAGTCACTGGGTGGTTGGAGCAACTTTACCCAGGTATCTCGGTTGTACGTGATGTGGCAGACGGGGTTCCAACCTGAAGCGATCTGGTTTGCCAGAGTCGGGGCAGTCGAATTAACCGAAACTATTTGATGGGGCATAGGCTTTGTGTGTCTGTAATCTATTAAAACTTGCAAGCATTACTCTCTCCAACTAGACCAGAAAGAATAAACCAAATAATTTCTGTATCTATATTTACAAAATTGGGGGTAAATAGCTCAATCATCCTGAATAAATTAACAAATCCTGACATAAGAGATAATAAGTCCTGATTTATTGCTTCTGATGCTGTTCAAAATTCTGGTTATGCTGCATACTTTGGGAGCCACCGTCTGGACGGGTGGGCATTTGGTGCTTGCCGTTACGCCCCATCGTTGATATCTCGGCTCAAACACGACCAGCCAAATTTTGGTTTCAGACTGCTTTATTGCTTAATAAGCTCAAATATAATTGCATTAAGCTATATTTGTTGATAGCAGCTTAGGCGTTAGCCTAGCCTGCCGCAGGCATTGCTTTAAGGCTTGAAAAATAAATCAAACGAGAAATACTAACTTTTTCTTTGGTTTTTATGGTTGGCCGCGAGCAAGAGTAATTTAGATGCGTTTGCTCTGGGGGATAAGCCAGTGACCGAGTTCGCAAACAAGATAGCTATTGTCACTGGTGCAGCTAGAGGTCTTGGCGAAGCCATTGCCGTCAACCTGTACGAAAACGGTGCGCGGGTCGTTCTGGCAGACATCAATGCCGAAGGAGCGCAGGAAGTAGCTAGGCGGTTAGATTCATCTGGCAAGCGGACACACGTTATTGAAACTGATGTGTCTGACCATCGCGCTGTGGAGGCAATGGTAGCCGAAACGGTGGAGCGATTTGGCGGGTTGAACTTAGCAGTCAATAATGCTGGCTTTACCGGGCCGCATGGGATTAATACCGCCGATTATGAGATTGAATGGTGGCATCGTGTGATTGCGACTAATCTTAATGGCATTTTCTTTGGACTGAAATACGAAATTCCAGCCATGATCCAAAGTGGTGGTGGGGCAATTGTGAATATGTCATCTGCCGCGGGTGCGGTCGGAGTGGCGGGTATTGCTCCCTATGTCACTGCCAAGCACGGCATTATCGGTCTGACAAAGGCGGCAGCATTGGAATATGCAAACCAGGGCATCCGGGTGACTGCAATCGGGCCAGGTTATGTTGATACACCCCAGATGCAAGAGTTGCCAGAGTCAGCGCGAAAGCAGATGGCTGACTTGCACCCTTTAGGTCGCCTTGCACGAACCGAGGAAGTCGCGGACATGGTTAGCTTCCTCTTGTCGAAGCAAGCCTCTTTCGTCACTGGCAGCTTCCACCTGATAGATGGTGGTTACACTGCTGTGTGACTACTAATCAATCGACTTGCGTGCGATCGCAATACATAATTTTTTCTTCTGCGATCTATTTCTCTAACTGCCTATTTTTAGCCCAATACAGTTCAGTTAAGCTTTTTTCTCTCCCCCTGCTCCCGAAGCCTCCCCTGCTCCCCCTGCCTGCCTTAACAGATAAATTTGCTTAACCCAAGCGTATTGCACCATAGATGAATTGCTTTACCACTAGCAATTCAATCACTGCAAAGTTGTAGCAATTACTGTTGTTCAGACAGTGTGGGCAATGGTAGGGACTAAACTTTATTAGGGTTATGAAACTCACTATTGGGCAATGTTTGCAGAGGATTAAGAAATTCTTTTAATTCGTCCCACCGGAACTCCAATGCTTGACGGACAGATGTTTTGGCGACGATTTCCAGTCTGATTCCGTCTGGATCATCAAAAAATATTGCGTAATACTCAGGATGGTATTCGGGATACCGTTTGGGTTGGCTGACTTTGATTCCTACTGATCTGAGTTTCTCAGAGCATAAGTCTACGTCAGTCATTGTCTTTACCTGAAAGTAGAGATGATGCAAACCAGGAGCATAGGGATCGTGTTTTTGTGCTGACCTTGCAGGTCGAATCGTTAACTAAAATTGCGGCCCGAAGTAATGAGCGTGTGGTTCTTCAGCAATAACTTTATCCCCCTTGTGTTGTCCGAGTTCTCGCATTACCAAGTTGTAGAATTAATTGTTTGCAATTATCTATATCATTGGGAAATCCTTTTTAATTTTTATTAGGAAATAAGATGCGTTTTTCCTGAAGCAATAGATGCCTTGAGAACGGCTATGACAAGATTGATTTTTCGATTGGTTAACACTGAATCGTGATTTGTGTGCCTCTTACAAAGCCAGTTTTGGCTACATTTGACTTAATTTTTGTTTAAGCCCCGCTAATGAAAGTGCATTCGAGAAACTTTTATCCAAATATCATTTCTTGTGGGTCAGATCCTAGAGGGCATTTCAAGAAATTATTTCGAGAAATTAATGAATGTTAACCATACCCCGCTCCCAGTAGTAATTATAATAAACATGAAATAGCGGTAGGCGTTCGCTATGACGATGTGAGTTTGGCTACTTGTTAGACCTAAGGCATGACCCGATCGGGAGAGAATTTAAATGATTGCCCTGCCTGGAGTTGCGATTCAACGCAAAATCTACGAGAGTTCGGCATCTTTGGTGTATCGGGGCATCACAGAAAAAGATGGCAAAGCGATCGTCATCAAGCTACTGAAGCAAGATTATCCTTCTCCTCAAGAGTTAAGGCGCTACAGACAGGAATATGCGATTACCCGTTTTCTGAATCTGGAAGGCGTAATCAAAGCTTACAGCCAGCAAGACTATCAGCGCACGCTCGTGATTCTGCTTGAAGATTTTGGGGGGGAGTCTTTGGATTACTGGATGCGGCAGCAACTAGACTTCTGTCCCATGCCCTTAACTATTTTTCTAAGACTTGCCATCG
Organism: Nostoc sp. DedSLP03; assembly: GCF_034530815.1. Lineage (NCBI taxonomy): Bacteria > Bacillati > Cyanobacteriota > Cyanophyceae > Nostocales > Nostocaceae > Nostoc > Nostoc sp. DedSLP03. The sequence continues at coordinate 15,685 of NZ_JAVRCK010000025.1, read as the reverse complement.
ACCTGACAGATATTCTGGGCAAAATCCATGCCGCCAACATCATTCACAAGGATATTAATCCTGGCAACATTGTTCTTAATCCCGATACGGGCGTTGTCAAAATCATTGACTTCGGCATTGCCACTCAGTTCAACCGCACCAGTCCGACGTTCAAAAGTCCGCATGTTTTAGAAGGTACTCTCGCCTATCTCTCTCCAGAGCAAACCGGGCGGATGAACCGGGCGCTCGACTACCGCAGCGATTTTTACTCGCTGGGTGTGACATTCTACGAACTGCTGACTGGACAACTGCCGTTTTCCACTACAGATATCCTTGAACTCGTCCATTGCCATATTGCAAAGCCACCCATACCACCACAGAAATTGAATGCAGCAATCCCCAAAGCCGTTTCAGATATCATTCTGAAATTGATGGCGAAGAATGCAGAAGATCGCTATCAGAGTGCCTGGGGAATCAAAGCAGATTTGGAACTGTGTGCTGAACAACTAGCAGCAAGCGGTCAAATTGGTTACGTTCAACTGGGTCGGCAAGATGTCGCAGAGCACTTTCAAATTCCCCAAAAACTATATGGACGGGACGCAGAGATCGCAGCATTATTAGCGGCCTTTGACCAAGTGGTAAGAACGGGGAATAGAGAAAATTCTCACAATGTCGAAATGATGTTGGTTGCTGGCTATGCTGGTGTTGGCAAATCAGCCTTGGTGCAGGAACTCTATAAACCTGTTACTGCAAAGCGCGGCTATTTTATCTCAGGTAAATTCGATCGACTTCAGCGCAATATTCCCTATAGCGCGCTCGTGGACGCACTGCGAAAATTGTTGCGGCAACTGCTGGGCGAACCCAATGAGCAAGTGCAACAGTGGCGATCGCGTTTGCTCGCTGCGTTGGGCAACAACGGACAACTTATAATTGATGTCATCCCTGAAGTGGAATTGATTGTGGGCAAGCAGCCGCCTGTCCCAGAAGTGGAAGCTGCGGAAGCTCAGAATCGTTTCAATCGCGTCTTTGAGCAGTTTATCCGAGTGTTTTGTTCCAAGGAGCATCCGCTAGCAATTTTCCTAGATGATTTACAGTGGATTGACTCCGCGACGCTAAAGTTAATCGAGTTGATGCTGCTGGATGAGCAAAACCAATTCCTGTTTTTGATTGGAGCCTATCGAGACAATGAAGTGACTCCAACGCATCCACTGCTCTTAACGCTAGAGAGGCTGCGGAAAAAAGGGGCAGTGGTTCAAGAGATGATCCTGACACCTTTAAAGCTGGAACCGTTGAGTCAGTTGATTGCCGAAACACTACATCGGGATGTAGACACTGTTCGTTCCCTTGGTGAGTTGGTGCTGCGTAAAACTCAGGGCAATCCTTTTTTTGTCAGTGAATTTTTGAGGATGCTGTATAGCGAAAATCTGCTGACCTTTGATAGGTCACACTTAAGCTGGCAATGGAATATTGCTCAACTTCAAACCCAAAATATCACTAATAATGTTGTGGAGTTGCTGCTCTTGAAGTTGAAGAAACTACCAGAAGAAACCCAGCAAATTCTCCGCTTAGCCGCTTGTATCGGAGCTGAATTTGATTTAGAGACGTTAGCGATCGTGTGTGGCAAATCACCCAAAACGGTTTTTCAGGATTTATTACCAGCGATACAAGAAGGATTCATTCAAACCCTGTCTGAATTAGACGAAGACTTGTTAGTTCAAGAGTATAAATTCTTGCATGACCGAGTACAGCAAGCCGCCTATGCTTTGATTTCTGAGGATCGAAAGCAAGTAACGCACTACTGCATTGGACAACTCCTGCTGAACAAGCTCTCTGAGGTCGAACAAAGTGAAAGGCTTTTTGATATTGTCAACCACATCAACTATGGTCAATCCCTTTTGACACAGAAAGATGAAAAAGAGAAACTAGCACGACTCAACTTGGCTGCCGCTCAAAAAGCCATCACCTCTACTGCCTATGAAGCTGCGATTCGGTATCTTGAGACTGGCATTGGCTTGCTCAAAGAGGAGGCTTGGATGAGTCAGTACGACTTGATGTTCCACCTGTATCGGACTCTCTGCACAGCACAGTTGAGCAATGCTAGCTATGAGCAATTAAGCGCCACAACCAAGGTTGCTTTAGAGCACATTTCTTCTGCTGTCGATCGCGCAGATATTCGTGTATTTCAAATCACTCAATATACCTTACAAGGCGAATGTGAGAAAGCAGTTCAAACAGGTCTGATCGGATTGCACGAGCTGGGGATTGAAATTAAGGGCAAAAATTTAACAGAATTAGTCCGTGAAGAGTTTGCTGCTGTTGCCAAAAGCTTAGAAAATCGCTCAATTTCCTCACTTTTAACTTTACCAACTGCGAGCGATCCGGTCATCCAAGCAGTGATTAAATTGGTCGTTGTAGATATATCACTCTACCATACGGCTAATATTGAACTTTTCAGCTTTGTCAGTTTAAGAGTAGTTCGTCTTTCCATTGAACATGGAAATATTGCTGAGTCGATTAAGGCTTATGCAAACTATGGTCTTCTTCTAAGTTTGATGGAAGGGCAACACCAACGAGGCTATGAGTTTGCAGATTTAGCAGTGCAACTTAGCTACAAGCTAAACAGTAAATCTCAGCAGTGTAAGGCACAGATGTTGTTTGGAGGCTGGATTCACGTTTGGTCAAAACCTATAACAGGGGCAGCTACGATCAATTACAAAGGTTTTCTGGCAGGCATGAAGTCGGGAAATGTTCAATTTGCATCCTATAACTTGTTGGGTAACATTTTTAATCGTTTATTTCAAGGAGAAAATTTAATAACCGTTGCAGAAGACAACGAAAAATATCAGTTGGTGGTAGAGCAGATTCAGGACGAGCGTTCGAGGGTGGCACTGGCTGGAGCTAAATTTTTTATCGCAAAACTTGCTTTAGGGCAAGCGTCACAGGAGAGCGATCGCTCGCTCAGGGAGACAAAAAAAATAGTCGATCGGGGTGAAACCTCACAAATACGGTCTTCAATTTGTCTTTATTACATCCTCAGAATGCATCTTTCCTGTTTAACAGCAGATTTTGAGCAAGGCTGCCATTATTTCGTTGAAGCGGGGAAGATCCTAAATTCTATCGTAGGGTTTACAACCTATAGTGGTTATTTCTACTATGGTTCTCTGATTCTACTCAACCTGTATTCCAGTCTATCTCAAGCAGAACAAAGTCATACTTTGGAACAGATCCGATTAAATCAGGAGCGTTTGAAGGCATGGTCGGATAGCTGTTCAGAAAATTTTTTACACAAGTTTCATCTCGTTGAGGCAGAGAAAGCACGAGTCTTAGGGCAAGTTCTTGAAGCCGAGGAGTTCTATGAACAAGCCATTCAAGGAGCCAAGGACAACGAGTATCTGCAAGAAGAAGCATTAGCCTATGAATTAGCCGCCAAACATTACTTAGCTCGTGGGAGAAAAAAGTTTGCCCAAACCTACATGAAGGAGGCTCACTATTGCTATAAACGCTGGGGAGCAATGGCAAAGGTTAAAGATTTAGAAACTCGTTATCGTCAACTATTTCCTCAGTCGTCTAACGTAGTTTATACACCAGTTCGCACCACGGCTGGAACCGCCTCAAATACCTCACATACTGCTCTCGACTTAGCAACGGTGATGAAAGCAGCTCAAGCAATTTCAAGTGAGATTGAATTGGAGCGATTGCTGAGTTCTCTAATGCAAATTTTAATTGAAAACGCGGGGGCACAAACTGGATGCCTGCTTTTGGAGAACGCAGGCGAATGGGCGATCGAAGCGGCTTGCGAACTCAATGAGGGCGAGCAGGTCTATGCGACGCAAGTGCTGCAATCGATTCCAATGACAAATCGCGTACCTAAATCCATTATTCAATATGCGATCCGAACTCATGAATCTGTGATTTTAAGTGATGCAACTCGTGAAGGGAATTTTATCAACGATCCCTACATCCGACAAAACCAAACACAATCCCTGCTCTGTTTGCCGCTGTTGAAACAAAGTAAGCTGGTTGGTGTGTTGTATCTGGAGAATCAAATAGCAACTGGGGCATTTACACCAGAACGATTCTCCGAAGGAGACGCTACGCGAATGCAAGTGTTACATCTGTTATCCACTCAAGCAGCGATCGCGATCGAAAATGCCAAACTCTACTCGAAACTACGCGCTAGCGAAAGTCAGATAAATCAATTCCTAGAAGCGGTTCCAGTGGGAATTGGGGTCTTGGATGCAACCGGTCGCCCTTGCTATGTCAATCAGCAGGGAATTGAGCTGATGGGTAAAGGCGTCGATCCTACCGTGACACCAGATCGTCTTGCAGAGGTTTATCAAGTTTACCTGGCTGGAACGGATCGAAACTGTTCCCCTGAGGACATGCCAATCGTCCGAGCGTTAAAAGGCGAACCTACAAGAACGGATGATTTAGAGATTCACCAAGGCGAGACTATTATTCCCATTGAGGCATGGGGAACGCCAGTCTTTGATGAACAGGGTAAGGTAGCTTATGCGATTGTAGCCTTTCAAGACATCACCGAGCGCAGACAAGCCGAGCGACTGCTAGCCGATTACAACCGTACCTTGGAACAACAGGTCGCAGAACGAACAGCAGCGTTACAAGAAAGCGAAGCAGCACTACGCTACAAAGAACAGGAATTACGACTGATCGCTGACGCTCTCCCCGTTTGTATCAGCTACGTGGATGCCGATCGACGCTATTGCTTTGTCAACCGCACTCATGAGGTCTGGTTTAGCCGTAGTCGAGAGCAAATTCTGGGCAAGCATATCCGTGAGATTCTGGGTGAAAGGGCTTATCAACTGGTTGAACCGTATATCGCTCAAGCGTTTGCAGGGCAAACTGCAACTCTAGAGGTAGAAATGTCCTTGCCAACTGGCAAGCGATATATTAGTGTTACCTTAATCCCCGATTTAGATGGCAATCTTCAAGTCAGAGGATTCTATGCTCTAAACACAGATATTAGCGATCGCAAACAAGCAGAAGAGGTGTTGCGCCAGTCCGAGGCTCAGTTTCGGGAACAGGCAATTCTCTCCGCTTTTCGCGCCGATGTGGACAGTGCCCTTGCTCAAAGTGATAGTTTGCCCTTGATGCTACATCGCTGTGCCCAAGCCGTTGTTGAACACTTTAATGCGGCATTTGCTCGTATTTGGACGCTAAATAAAGACAACAATGTTTTGGAGTTACAAGCCAGTGCGGGGATGTATACCCGTCTTGACGGCACGTACAGTCGAATTACTGTAGGTAGTTTCAAAGTTGGACGAATTGGTCAGGATCGCTGTCCGCTGTTGACCAACAATGTGTTTGATGAACCAGCCATCGATCGAGAATGGGCAAAACGAGAAGGCATGGTGGCATTTGCGGGCTATCCCATACTGCTGGATGAGCAGCTTATTGGCGTTATCGCGATGTTTACTCGACATCCCATTCCGTCGTCCAACTTTAAGGCGTTGGAGTTTGCAGCTCGCGAGATGGCATTGGGAATTAAACGCAAACAGGCAGAAGTAGCGTTGCAAGCCTCTGAAGCAGAACTGCGGGCGCTCTTTTCAGCAATGCCCGATCCTCTCTTGGTAGTGGATGCAGAAGGGCGTATTTTGAGAGCAATCCTCATCGAGTCAGAGAAATTATATAAACCGATTGACGAACAGGTGGGTCGAACATTACACGAAATTTTTGAGCGATCGCAAGCCGATACATTTCTTGACTATATTCAGCAAGCATTGAGCACTCAGCAGCTGCTAACGATTGAGTATAGCTTGATGATGGGAGGGTGGAAAACCTGGTTTGCGACTCGCATTTCACCTATCTCAGAACATTCTGTCATTTGGCTGGCAAGAGATATCACCGATCGCAAACGTGCCGAAGAAGCCTCCATTCTAGAAGAGCGCACCCACATGGCACGGGAAATTCACGACACTTTAGCCCAAGCGTTTACAGGTATTATCATTCATGCTCGCTCTGCCTCCCATGAGGTAACGGCAGAGCCAGAAAAAGCGCAAACTCTCCTCACCCAGCTCCTCGACTTAGCTCGTTCTGGGCTGGCGGAGGCACGTCGTTCAGTAGAGGCACTACACCGCCCATATCTTTTGGAGAGTAATAACTTACAGGATGCCTTCAGCAGTCTTGTTGCTCAATTAGATTCTTCGATCGCAACCCAAATCGTCTACGAAGTCATTGGTACAACCTATACCCTATCCTCCGATCTAGAAAATAATCTGTTTCGGATTGGGCAGGAGGCTTTGACAAATGCAATCAAATATGCTAAAGCACATGAAATCCGCATTGAACTGGTCTATGAACTGACCCAATGCATCTTACGAATAAAAGACGATGGGCAGGGATTTAATGTAGAAAACCAGGCGATGAGGAATGGCTTTGGTCTACTGGGGATGGCACAACGGGCTGAACGCATTAGAGCTGAATTAAAGATTCAAAGCCATTTAGGGCAAGGCACAGAGATCGTGGTATCTATCGATCGGGAGATTAATCGGGGGTAAGTCAGCATGAATCAGGCCAGTAGCATTCGCGTTCTGGTTGTGGACGATCATCCCGTCGTCCGCCAGGGTTTGATCGGAATGTTAGAGAAGGCTCAAGATATCGTCATTGTTGGTCAGGGGCGAAATGGGCAGGAAGCGATCGCAGTTTTTCAGCAACAGCAACCTGATGTGGCTTTGATGGATTTACGGATGCCTGAGATGGGAGGTGTTCAGGCGATTACGGTTATTTGCAATCAGTTTCCCAATGCTCGAATTATTGTGCTGACCACGTATGACACCGATGAAGAGATTTATCAAGGATTACGAGCCGGGGCAAGGGGGTATTTACTGAAGGACTCTGAGCCAGAGGAACTATTGACAGCAATTCGGACAGTGACCAGGGGACAACAGTATATTCCCCCCAACGTAGCTGCCAAGCTAGTCCAACGGATGACTTCTCCAGAACTGAGCGATCGTGAGTTAGAAGTTCTCCAGTTAGTCGGACAGGGCATGAACAACCAAGAAATTAGCACTGCTCTCAATATTAGTGAAAGTACAGTGAAGACTCATATCAACCGAATTTTAAGCAAGCTAGATGTCAAAGATCGCACTCAGGCAGCCATTATTGCGTTGAAACGTGGAATTGCTAGCTTGTAAAAGCAAAGTTGGTACTTCTGCCTGGGTTAACATCATATTTTCGTCTGTGAGGCAATCAAACCTGAGTTTGATTCGTTCTACTCCCTCAAATTGACTCATCCTCAATCATTTTGTTGATTAAAATACAGACCCTGAATTGACGACAAGCCTAAGCAAGTCTCATACATTAAACTCATACAAACGATTATAGGCTTGAAGGGAAGAAATTTCAGAGCGCACGCGATGAATCTCTTTTCCTCAAAGATTTAGAATGAGCGATGTTATTCCTAACGACACACCTGGCGCCTCTTGCGGTAACTGCGAAGCAGAGCGCAATCAATTAGTTGTATTTCCTTCTGAGCAAGACCATCGACAAGGATCGTTGAATGCTCGCGTTGTGCTTGTTGAGTATGGGGATTATCAGTGTCCCCAATGTAATAAACTTTATACCTCAATTCAGGCAATTCAACGCCAGCTTGAGGCGACCTTATTCGGGAGAGATTCTCTATGCTTTGTATTCCGACATTTTCCTCAACCTCAAATCCATCCTCAATCTCAAAAGGCAGCAGCAGCGACAGAAGCAGCAGCAACACAAGGGCAGTTTTGGCAGATGCATGAGATGCTATTGAAGCATCAGCAAGAGCTAGAAGATGGGTATTTAGCAGAATATGCTGACAAATTAGGGCTTGATGTAACTCAGTTTATTCGAGACATTGCCCAAAAAGTATATGTCGATCGCATCAATCAAGACATTGCCAGCGGAATGGATAGTGGGGTGGTTAGCACTCCAGCTTTATTTATCAATGGTGTGCGTTATAGAGACGCTTTAGAGCTTGAGTCACTACTTGAAGCGATCGTTGGAGTTTCTCATGGCTAGTAGTTCGCTTTCGTAACTTGGCGGGGTAAAGGGGCAAGGGGAAAGGGAAAAAGTGTTATTAGACTTCTTGGCAAAAGTCGGGAAAAGGGGGAAAGGTTTGTTATTTTCCCTTTCCCCTTTAACCTTTACCCTTTTCCCCTCTCTTGCAAAAAGCACTTTTGCCAAGAAGTCTATTCCTTTACCCTTTAACCTTTACCCAATTCCTGCGCCCTCACCTAACAATTTTGGTTTGGCAGACTATTGTCAATAAATGGACTAACCTGCGCGAACTGCCGTAAATGAGGAATCTGATTGATGAGCAGTCTTCTCAAGCAAGTTGTAGCTCAAGTTTCCAGAACGGTGCCATTGCAGACGGTTTTGATTGTGCCGTTTGTGTTGCAAACTTTGGTGACAGTCGGCTTAGTGGGGTATTTTTCCTTCCAAAATAGACAGGAAGCCATCAACGATCTCGCCAGTCAACTGCGGCGCGAACTGACGAACCGGATCGAAGGCAAACTACAAACCTATACCGAGATACCCCATAACATCAATCGGCTCAATGCCAGCACCTTCGCTCAGGGAAAAATTGACCCTAGCGCAGTCAAAGGTGAGTTTCCACTCTGGCAGCAAATTCAGATTTATCCAATGGTGAGTGATATCTACTGTGGCGATCGCAAAGGTTCTCTTCTAGGAGTGCGACGTAGCCCTGCCGATCGCTCAATTGAACTGCGGTCGAGTAATGTTGCTACAGATCGTAAACTCTACGGCTACAGCGTCGATCGCAATGGTCAGCGAGACCAGTTAATCAGTCAAGGCAACAAAGCCTTCGATGCGCGGGTTCGTCCCTGGTATAAAGCAGCAGTGACGGCAGGCGAACCAATCTGGAGTGGAATTTATGCCGACTTTGCTAGCCAGTTGCCAACGATCACCGCCAGTACGCCTGTCTATAGCACTGCCGATCGCTCGCTGTTGGGAGTCTGTGCCACCGATGTATTTCTGCCTAATGAGATGAGCCGTTTTTTGGCTAGTCTGCAAATTGGCAAGACAGGCATCGCCTTTATTCTAGAGCGATCGGGGCAACTGGTTGCCACCTCCACTGGAGAGGCGATCATAAGTGGTGGGGCGGCAGCAAATCGATTGTCCGCAGTTGAGAGCCGTAACCCTACCGTGCGAGCTACTGCTGCCTATTTGCGCGAGCATTTCAGCGATTTGTGGCAAATTCAGACTACGGAACAGCTTGATTTTAATTTCGATGGTAGGCGGCAATTGCTTCAGGTAGTGCCATTCAAAGATAATCGTGGGCTGGATTGGCTGATTGTCACGGTGTTGCCTGAATCCGATTTTATGGCAAAGATTAATCAGAGCATTCAGACGACGATTCTGCTTTGTATTGCGGCTTTTCTGCTTGGCATTGCGATCTGCATTTTGATTGCCCAATGGATCGCTAAACCGATTGTCAGCGTCAGTCAATCGGCAAAAGCGCTAGCAGACGGTGCATGGAATCAGACGGTAGAAATTGAGCGATCGGGCGATTTGGGCGAACTGGCTCGATCGTTTAACCAGATGGCACAGCAGCTTCAAATCGCATTTGCCAAAATGCAGTCTTTAAACCAAACCCTCGCCCAAAGTGAAACCCGCCTCCAGAAAATTTTAGAGTCTGTTCCGGTAGGAATTGTAGTTATGGACGCAACAGGTCGCCCTTATTACGCCAATCAGAAGGCAATCCAACTCTTGGGCAAGAGCGTACAGCCGTCTGTCACCCCAGAGCAAATTGCCGAGGTCTATCAACTCTATGTGGCAGGAACCGATCGCCCCTACCCAACCGAACAACTGATGATTAGGCGAGTGCTAAACGGCGAACAGGGCAGTGTGGATGATATCGAAATTCACCAGGGGAATCGCATCATTCCGATCGAAAGTTGGGGAACTCCAATTTTTGATGAGTCTGGCAACATTCTGTATGCGATCGCAGCCTTTCAAGACATCACCGAACGCAAACAAGCAGAGAAGCTGTTAGCAGAATACAATCGCACCCTAGAGCAACAAGTTGCCCAACGAACGACAGCATTGCAGGCAAACGAAGCAGAGCTACGCGGTGTCTACGAGGAGCTTCGCTTACAGGAGCAGGAATTACGACTGATTGCCGACGCTCTACCCGTTCTGATTAGCTACGTCGATGCCAATTGCTGCTTTCAATTTATCAACCGTACTTATGAGGTTTGGTTCAACCGTAGCCGCGATCAAATTTTGGGCAACTCTGTTCGTCAACTGCTCGGTGAGGCGGTTTATCAACGGGTTGAGCCGTATATCGATCGGGTGTTTGCAGGGCAAACTGTCCCTCTAGAAGCAGAAATCCCTTTTCCGGATCGTAAGCGGTGCATCAGCGCCACCTTTATTCCTGATTTCGATGACAATGCTCAGATAAGAGGTTTCTACAGTCTCATGACAGACATTAGCGATCGTAAACGAGCTGAACACACTTCTATCTTAGAAGAACGCAACCGAATGGCGCGAGAAATTCATGATACACTAGCTCAATCCTTCACGGGTATTCTGCTTCAGGTTGGAGCAGCAACACAAGTGCTGGCAGATGACCCGGAAGCAACTCAAGTACATCTGGAAATGATTGAGGAACTAGCACGCGCTGGGCTGGCAGGGGCAAGGCGCTCCGTATCAGCACTCCGTCCGCGGCTGCTAGAAGAAGGTAATTTAGAGAGTGCCTTGCATCGTATAGTGGCTCAAATGCGAGCAACGACTGACACGGCTCTGATTTGCGAAACTCAGGGTATAGCCTATTCCTTATCAACCGAAGTGGAGAATAACTTACTTAGAATTGGGCAGGAAGCATTAACCAATGCGATTAAATACGCTTGTGCTGGCGAAATTCGGGTTGAGTTAGTGTACAACGAAACACAGTGTATCCTACGGGTTAAAGACGATGGCAGGGGCTTTGGAGTAGGTAGCACTCCTTTGAGCGGTGGATTTGGCTTATTAGGAATGAGCGAACGGGCAGAGCGCATTGGCGCACAACTAACAATTCAAAGCCAACCAGGTCAAGGAACAGAAATTATTGTCACTATCAACCCTTGAGTGAGAATTACAATGAGCCAATCCACTAAGATTCGAGTGCTAATTGTTGATGACCATGCCATAGTCAGAAAAGGTCTAGCAACCATTATTAATCGCGATCCAGAAATGACAGCGATCGCTCAAGCTGAAGATGGGCAGCAAGCGATCGCCGCGTTTCGAGAATACCAACCTGATATCACGCTAATGGATTTACGAATGCCCAAAATGGGAGGAGTGGAAGCCATTATGGCGATTTGTGCCGAATTTAAACAGGCTCGAATCGCGGTACTCACGACCTACGATAGTGATGAAGACATCTATCGCGGCTTGCAGGCGGGCGCTCAAGGCTATCTGCTGAAAGATGCTAAACCTAGCGAGCTTTTGAATGCGATTCGCGCCATTCATAATGGTCAGAAATACATTCCGCCAGAAGTGGGCGCAAAATTATTGCAGCGAATCAGCAATCCAGAACTGAGCGAACGAGAGTTGGAAGTGCTGCGTTTGATGGCACAAGGAATGGGTAATCAAGAAATTGCGACTGTTTTGAGTATTGGTGAAAGTACCGTCAAATCTCATGTAAATCGGATTTTAAGCAAACTGGGCGTGAGCGATCGTACACAAGCCGTGATTACTGCTGTTAAGCGTGGAATTGTCAGTTTGTAAGTGGGGGAAAAAGGCAGGGGCATAACCTTTTTGTGAATCTTGTTAGTGTATAATTTTTACACTAGCCAAAAAATATTTTAATAAAGTTTTATCTTTTGTAGAATTTTTCTATAAAAGTTAGTTTATCACTCTCTTATTTGGTAGGTAGAGCTAATCAACTATTTAAATGGCTAATTGTATAGATAATATTTACATCTTAAAACTATTACTTCTTTTCTAGTTTCTGTCGAAGTACGCCTGCCAAAGGTATACCTGCATCAACTAATTGATATACAAGTTCAGAATATTTATTTAAAATAGCATTATTACTCCGTATCTGATTTTCAAAATTGTTCCACATCTTTTGAAGTAATTCGGTAGTTCTTTCTCCATTTCTCCGTTCTTGCCAAAAGTTATTTATTGTAGGGTTTACACACTGACTTAACCATTCAAGTGCTTGCTCAGGTACAAACTGCCAACCTAAACCATTTAACATAGTAACTAAATGACCATAAGCATCAGGATTATGCCCTATTACCTTAACCCACTTGTTAATAATATTAGAGAAAAGATGGGCGTGCGGCCACTCATCTATTAAACGAGAAGTAGAATATCTACTAAATAGTATTAGTTGTACTACATCTTCCATTTCATTACTAAGCCAAGAAGAATTCGCATATTTAGCAAGTTCTGGACTATCAAGTACCCAATTACAAATTTCTGACCATCCTAACTGCGCCTCTTCGGTTAAAGGTTCAAGATACCCAATTTGAAAACTTATATAGCCATTCAATAATTCAGCTGTCATCTCTGGCGTTTCTGACCAACATTTTTGAATAGGAATAAGGATATGATTACGTATTTCATCAAAAGACAGATTTTGTGCTAATTGTGATAAACCTCTAATGAAAAATCGATTCCATTCAGATGGTTTTTGGGAATTAGAAAAATGTCTCTCATCTTCAACAGGTGTATTCTTATTAACTGTCAAACTCATCAGGTCATCAGTAATTTTAAGTATTCTTTCTTTATTTACAGGATTTGGTACTAATTTTGAAAAAGGCAGAGCATGAAGAACGCGCTCTGCTAAATTATAATCAAATATTATTTCATCTTCTATTGATGGTATGCCTGGAATATCAGGAATTATGTTTGTATTTAAATTTGTCAAATATTTATTCAATAACTCTTCTTTCCATTCGACTGTTTTTACTGAATTGTCTTCCTCAGTCCAGTGAAAACGACTAATATTTTTAGGAAATAAACAAAGTGATAGTCCAAGACTAAGAGCATTCCAACATAAAACTTCATCAATTGTCCATCCTTCAAAAAGTCCACGAAAAACAGCTTCAACTACTTGTATTTGAGAATCTGTAATCAGTCTTAAAAGTTGTTGGCGTATATCTATATTTGCTACACTATTAACAACTAATACTCCGAGTCCACGTCCGGCAGATACTTTAGGGTCGAAAGGAAAGTTATTATATTCGTAACCTTGATAAGGCATACGAGCAGCAGCAAATAAAATTTCACTACTCCACTTAATTAAATCGTGAGCTTTTGTCCATTCAAAATCTGCAATTAAAATTGCTGCTGCTACGCCTGCAATTGCTTGTAATCGTTTATTATCTTGATAATACCAAGTTTCATTATTGTCATAAAAATCATCAGGTTTTTGAAGCTGTTTAACAGAATCAACTGCTTCTTCAAGCGTCATTACTTCGCATACTTTACCTTGTTCTATAGTTTTTACTGCCCACATAGCTATCTTAAACCAGTGTTGCCACACGAAGTTAGGTGCTAACTTTTCATCATTACGCTTTCTAATATCTTCAGGTGGTTCAGCCCAAATTGCTAACTGTTCTTTATTAACTCTTCTATATCGATAATTATCTCGATTACCCCAAATTTGATAGTTTTCCATTTTTTCTTGAATAGCAGCAACAGCAGCAGAGTCTTCTTGCTCTTCTTTATATTTGAAAGGCAAATTCTCCGTAAATTTAGAAACTGATTCTTGGAACGGAATACTAAATGAGTTATCATCTGAGAATAGATAATAATAACTAAGATTGCGAATGTCTAATTTTCTATGCGGCTTCTGATTATGTTCTTCAATAATTTTATGAACTAATTTTTCTCTTTCCCAAGGTAATCTAGATAAATTTGACGATTCATGAGCCAACCGGAAAATATCCATTTGCCACACATTAGGTGAAGTAATAATAGGTAATGCGGCTTTTAAACATTTATTGGGATAAGCCAAAGTCATACTAACGCAAATACCTAAAACTGCTACACAATCACTTTCTTGTAACACCTTCTCGAAAAGCTCTTTTGCACTTCTGCCAGCTTCAATTTGTCTTTCCATCCAGACTTCAAGTGCCATTAGTGCGGAAATAATAAAATATGAAGTAACCACTGTGTCTCTGTACCAGCAGTAAACTTCTTCATCTCCCCAAAATTCTTTCGTTCCAGATGATAAATTGATTATAACTGGCAAAGGAGTTAAACCTTGTTTACTCTCTCGCCATTTGATGACTGCTGAATTAACAAGTGTTTGTATTAATCTTAATCCCTCACTTTCGTGTTTATTGAGTATATAAAGAAATGGCCCATGAATATAAGTAGGGGGAGAAAAGGCATTATAATCCACAATTTTAAAATCTTCAAAAATTTCACTATCCTCAGAGTCTCCTATTTGCGTAAATAATAAGTGAATTTCTTCTTCTTCGATATTGAAGGCTTGCTTTAGTCTTTCTATTTCTTCTGGTGATAATTCAATATCATCAGTATCATCAATTGAATTATGATTTTGCTTTTTAATCAAAAAGTCAAGGACACAATCTACAAAATCTATAGGAATATAATCCACCAGCAGTCTATAAGTATTAGCCTCGGTTAAAATTTGCTTTTTTACTTTATGGAATTTATAGGAATCAGATGCTGCAATCGTTTTTAGATACTTAGCAACCCTATTAGGTAATACATCTGCTGAATTGCATACTATTCTGTGTAATTGAGATATATAATCATTGCTAACCATGTTATTCATCCCTTTCTGCTTCGTGTAGCCAAGATAGCGCAATTTCTCCAATATCCTTTCGGAAAATTGAGTTAACAGGCGTTTTTAATTGCCATATTTCCATAAGCTTCGCTGCTTCTGTCCTGACAGTGATAGGCAAGATACTCAATTTGGGAATAAACCATCTCATAAAAGGTAGCCATATTTGCCATTTAGGCACTGGGTCACTCAGTAAAACAGCCATAATTTGCTCAATCGGTTGGTTAGGATCTTCTAAATAAGGCAAAAGCTCTAGATTCGGGTTTACCTCTACCGTTCGTAGAGCAATTAACAGCTTAATAAGACGCTTTGCATCATCAGCAAACAAAAAATATTCGGTCTTGTTCAGTAATTCAGGCGCACGAGGTGAAATCAGAGGAGCAGTGAGAATAGCTTGATACCACCTAGAAGAGAGATTGGTAGCTTTTTCAACTTGTTCTATAAGCTGAATCCATTCATTAGCAGTTTCATACCTTTCTAATAGGAAAGCACCAAGTAGCTGAACTGTTCTGAAAAGTCCAAAGGGTTGACCAAGTTCTTGAAGATAGGAGGCTAAATCTTCACGATTTTGGTTGAGAACGCGACAGAGAACCCAATCTTCTAATAAATCGTGACTGAATCGGTGTACATCTGCATTTGGATCTCGCAAAAGAATACGGTCTGATTCAAGGGATATAAGGGCTTCTGAAGATATATCTTCACTTAAAAGACGACGACCAGGCGATTTAATCACCTGCTTACCAAGTTTAAGAAGAGACTGCTGTCGAGTACGACCTTCAACACTATTTCTCCCAACAAGGTTCTCCCACCACACTTGACTCACTTCTATTTCCGTAGCAATAGAAGGTAATGATTCTACATCAGGAATCATTTTTTGATCTTCAAGTAAGCTTAGGGCGTGTCATCAATTAGGTAAACTGGAATCAGAACTGCTGAAAAAGAATA